>JAAXJP010000595.1:5066-10546 GCA_012269805.1 Rubrivirga sp. | reverse complement strand
GAACTCGGCCGTGTGACGCGTCCCGCGCATCCGCTGGACCACCTTCGAGAGCGGCGCGAGCCGCTTGCCCACGAGGCCCGCGATAAAGTCGCTGTCGTTCTCGTCCATGCCGTGGCACGCGAGGCGGACGTCGTGGGCGTGGTCGGCCTCGCCGAACGCGCGGCCGATGCCGCCGTGCTCCATCAGCATCCGGCGCTGCTCCTCGCGCGGCTCGCGCTCAAAGCGGCCATCGCGGCGGAGCGGGTACCAGACGGCCCACGGCCAGTCGGGGTTCGTCATGGTCTTGACCGGCCGGGCGACGAGCGCGCCCAGGAGGTCCTTCTCGTAGCCGATCGAGTACGTCCGCCCGAACATCGTGAGGTGACGGAGCGGCGTGAGGCCGCGGAAGGGCTCCGACGTCAGGAGGTCGCGGCCGGCCTCGACGAAGAAGTCGTCGCTCTCGCTGAACGTGACGACGGCGACGCCCTCGGGGTCCTGGGCGCTCTGGTACACCACGCCGCCGACTCCGGCCGCCTCGGCGGCGTCCCCGAGGCGGGCCGGGTCGGGGCAGCCGGTGTAGGCGTGGAGTTGGACGAGGAGCCGCCGGTCGAGCGACTGGGGCGCCCCGTCGGCGGTCTTGCCGCGCTCCGAGAGGTCGAGGCCGCGGCGCTCCGCCGGAGCGCTGTCGGAGGGCGCGGTCGAAGGACGGGACAGGTCGAGAGCCATCGGATCGGTGGGGGGACTGGAAGGGCGGGTCGAGTCGTCCGAGGGAGCCCGCCGCTCCCTACGCCTCATCCGCCAGCCAGCGGGCGGCGTCGAGCGCGGAGTACGTGATGAGGAGGTCGGCGCCGGCGCGGCGAAGACTCGTCAGCGTCTCGAGGACCGCGCGGCGCTCGTCGAGCCAGCCCTTCTCGGCGGCGGCCTTGAGCATGGCGTACTCGCCCGAGACGTGGTAGGCCCCGAGCGGGCGGTCCGGGAACGCGTCTTTGATCCGGCGGACGACGTCGAGGTAGGCCACGGCAGGCTTGACCATCAAGAGGTCGGCCCCCTGCGCGACGTCGAGCGCGGCCTCGCGGAGCGCCTCGCGGGCGTTGCCCGGGTCCATCTGGTGCGTCCGGCGGTCGCCGAAGACGGGCGCGCTGTCGGCCGCGTCGCGGAACGGGCCGTAGAACGCCGAGGCGTACTTGACGGCGTACGAGAGGATGCCGACGTGCCCGTAGCCCGCCGCGTCCAGGCCGTCGCGGATCGCCCCGACGACGCCGTCGATCATGGACGACGGCGCAACGAGGTCAGCCCCGGCGCGGGCGTGGGAGACGGCCGCGGCGACGTGCTGCGGGAGCGAGCCCTCCAAGTCGAGGTCGCCGTGCCCGTCGATAAAGCCGCAGTGGCCGTGGTCGGTGTACTCGCAGAGGCACACGTCGGTGACCACCGCGAGGTCGGGCACCGCCTCCTTGATCGCGCGGACCGCGCGTTGGACGGCCTCCCCATCGTCGTCAGCCGACGAACCCTCGGCGTCCTTGTGGCCCGGGATCCCGAACAGGAGCACGCCACCAACACCGAGGCGGGCCGCCTCGCTCGCCTCCCGGACCGCCTCGTCCACGGACAGTTGGAAGACGCCGGGCATCGACGCGATCTCGTCGCGGACGCCCTCGCCACCGCGGACGAACAGCGGAAGCACGAACGCGGCCGGGTCGAGTCGCGTCTCGCGGACGAGGCGCCGGACGCCCTCCGAGGTTCGGAGGCGCATCGGGCGGTCGGAGCCGAGGGTCGGAGGGGCGAGAAGGTCCACAGGTCGTCAGGCGAAAAGCTGGTCGAGGGCGTCGAGGACGCCGGCGACGGTGTGGGGGTCGGCGACGGCGGCGGCGCGGAGGCCCGCGGGCTCGAGGGCCGCGGCCGTCACTGGGCCGATGGCCACGAGCGGCACGTCGGCGAGCCGGGTGGGGTTCGAGAGGGCCTCGAGAAATCCGCGGACGGTCGACGGCGACGTGAACGTGACGGCGTCCGGGGCAGGGTCGAGTGCGGCGGAGACGTCGGCCGTATCCGCCTCGGTCAGCGTGCGGTAGGCCGGCACGTCGCGGACGTCGGCGCCACGGGCTGCGAGCCCGGTCGCGAGTGCCTCGCGGCCGATGTGCGAGCGGAGCAGGACGACCCGGTCGCCGGCTGCGATCGGGAGCTCGTCGACGAGCACGTCGCCCAACGCCTCGCGCGGGACGAAGTCGACCGGCGCCCCGACGGCGCGGAGGGCGCCGGCCGTCCCCGACCCGACGGCCGCGACGCGGACGCCGTCGGGCAATCCGTCCGGCCACGCCCGCTGGATTTCCGCCCATCCGTAGAGCACGCCCGTCGCGCTCGTGAACACGACCCAGGCCGCCTCGTCCAGATCGCGGACGGCCTCGGCGAGAGGGGCCGCGTCCTCCGGCGGCTCGAAGCGGATCGACGGGACGAGAACCGGCGTCGCGCCCCGCTGGCGGAGCCCGTCGACGAGCGACCCGGCCTGCTCTTCGGTCCGGGTGACCACAATGCGGCGGCCGGCGAGCGTCATGGCAGAAGGTCGCGGGCTCCGTCGGACAGCGCGCGCGCCGCGGCCTCCCGGCCGACCCGGAACCCCGAGCCCCTCGGGTCGTCGGCGTCGAACGGGCCGTCCGTCTCGACCTCGACCGTGTGGGCCCCGTCGGTGGAGACGACGCGCCCACGGAGGGTCAGCCGGTCGCCGTCGCGGCGGGAGAGGGCGGCGATCGGGGCGGAGCAACCGCCGCCGAGGCCGGCGAGAAAGGCGCGCTCGGCCGTCACGGCGGCGCGGGTCGCGGGGTGATCCAGCGCGGCGACGAGGCGGGCCGCCTCTCCCCCGTCGGCGCGGACCTGCACGCCGAGGGCGGCCTGGCCCGGGGCCGGCAGCATCGTGTCGAGGTCGAGCGTCGAGTGCGCCCGGCCCTCGATCTCCAGCCGCGTCAGTCCCGCAAGGGCGAGCACGCCGGCGTCGTACGCCTCCTCGTGGACCTTCCGGATCCGGGTTTCGACGTTGCCGCGGATCGAACGGATCACGAGGTCCGGGCGCTGCCGGAGCAGTTGCGCGCCGCGGCGGAGGCTGCTCGTCCCGACGACGGCACCGCCAGGGAGGTCGCCGAGGCTGTGACCACCGGGCGAGATCCACGCGTCGCGCGGGTCCTCGCGCTCCGGCGTCGCGCCGACGGTCAGGCCGGCCGGGTCGTCCGTCGGGAGGTCCTTGAGCGAGTGGACGGCCAGGTCGATCCGCCCGTCGAGGAGCGACGCCTCGAGTTCGGCCGTGAACAGGCCCTTCCCCCCGATCTCCGGGAGCGGCTGGTCGAGCGTCTTGTCGCCTTTCGTCACGAACGGGACGAGCTCGACGTCGAGGCCCGGCCACGCTTGACGGAGCGCGGCGGCGACGTGCTCGGCCTGCCAGGTGGCCAGACGCGAGGTGCGGGTGCCGAGGCGGAGAACGTCAGCCACCGGCGTCGGGGAGCGAGAGGAGCGCGCGGATCGTGTCGTCGTCGGCGTGCTCGGGGCGGTTGCGGAGGGCGGCGGTCACGTCGTGCAGGAGCCGCGTCGTGAGCGTTCGCGTCAGGCCGTCGGGGTCGCTGCACGGGCCGGGGCCGGGGCGAACCCCCGCGTCGGAGGCGCTCGGCGCGCACGTCCGGTCGTCGCAGCGGGAGCAGACGTACGACAGCGTCTCCTGGCGGATGGCTTCGGCGCGGCGCCGGAAGTCCCCGACGAGCCGCTCGCGCTCCAGGACCACCAGGGCGTCGTCCAGCTCCCGGACGGCCTGGTCGATGCGGGCCTCCACGGTTGGAATCGCAGCCTGGCGCGCCGCCAGGCCGGCGTCGACGACGGCCCCGAGCGCGTCGATGTCGGCAAGCGCGACGCCCTCGATCGCCCCGACGTCGGCGCCGACGTTGCGCGGAACCCCGAGGTCGACGACGGCACGCGGAGCGCCCTCCGCCCACGCCTGCCGCGCGATTTCCGCGTCGAGCACGGACCGGTCGGTGGCGGAGAACACCACGTCGGTGCGGGGGAGCACCTCCGCCAGATCGGCGGGACGGACGACCTCGAAGCCGAGGTGGGATGGAGCGTGCGCGGAGACGAGCGTGAGCGACGCCGCCTCGACCGCCGCGAGACGCGTGAGGAGGAGCCGACCGATCTGCCCCGCCCCCACGACGACGACGCGGCGGCCCGCCAACCCGCCGATGGCGGCGTCGGCCCACTGGACGGCCGCCGACGCGGTCGAGGCCGTGCCCCGGCCGAGGTCCGTCGCCCCCCGCGCCCACTGGCCGACCCGGATCGCGGCGTCGAGCGTCTCGCGGAGCTCCGGCGCGAGGGCCCCGGCCTCCTCCGCCTCGGCGCGCGCCCGGCGGACCTGGCCGAGGATCTGCGCCTCGCCGAGGACCGCCGACTCGAGCCCGGCCGCGACCCTAAAGAGGTGCCGGGCCACCCCGGTCCCCCGCGCGGACCGGAACTCGCTCGGGTCGAGGTCCGGCCGGAGTGACGCCAGCCGGCGCCGTGCCCACGCGAGGAGTTCCGCCGCCGGCCGGCGTCCCGCGAGCGCGACCTCGATACGGAAGCACGTCGAGACGACGCAGAGCCCGATGCCCTCCGCTCGGGCCGCCTGGTGTAGGTCCGCCCGCTCGTGGGCCGAAAGGGCCCACGCCTCCCGGATGTCGACGGCGCAGTCGTCGCCGTCGAGCCAGAGACCAGCGAGGGTCGTCGAGTCGGTCATGCGTCGGCGGGCGGGAGCGCGGCGGGGTCGTCGGTCTCGTAGGCCCGAGCGATCGTCATCTGCACCTCGTTCATGAACTCGTTGACGCGGCGCATGAGGGCGATCTGATCCGTCGGCGGCTTCTCCTCGAAGCGGGGGTGATAGGCCGTCGATTCGGTCAGGACGTCGCGGAAAAAGAGCGTCGCGCCGAGGGCCTCGGAGAGCGGGAGCCCGCGGTCCTTCATATCGAGGGCGTACCCCCACGCGAGGCGCCGGACCTCGGCGCTCCTCGCCACCGCGTCGCCCTGGCCCGCCACGTGCCGGAGCAGGAGGCCCACCATCTGGCGGCCAGTCTCCCGTCGGTGCGACCGCTGGGCCCCGTCGAAGGCCTGGTTCCAGACGGCATCGCCGTGCGCGCGGACTTCATGACGGGTGTGGACAACGGCGTGGTCGGCCCAGGCCTCGTCGGCTGGGTCCGCGGCGCCCCCGAGGCCGGAGGGGACAGGCCCAGGGCGGGCCTCCCCCGCCCGCTCGCGCCGGAGCCGCTCGACGGCCTCGGCGGGGATGCGCCGGTGGCCTCCGGGGGTCCGGGCCTCCGGGAGCACCCCCTCATCGGTCCACCGCCGGATCGTCGCCACGTGGACGCCCAGCCGCTCGGCCGCGGCGCTGACGCTGAGGAGGATCGAGGGGGTGGACATCTGCAGGTTTGCGGAGGTTTGAAACCTAGCAAGACCGTCAGATCGTGTCCTGTGAAGTCGAGACGCGTAGGATTCGCGCCGCGCTCACGGGC
>JAAXJP010000595.1:0-5056 GCA_012269805.1 Rubrivirga sp. | reverse complement strand
GGCGGCGCCCCCCCCCCCCCCCCCCCCCCCCCCCCGCGGGCCGCGCCCCCCCCCCCCCCCCCCGCGGCCCGGCGGCCGGCGCCCCCCCGCCCCCCGGCCCCGCGGCGGGTGCCCGAGACTGGAATCGAACCAGCACTCCCGTAAGGGAACACGACCCTGAATCGTGCGCGTCTACCAATTCCGCCACTCGGGCTCAGGGACGCGAAAGGTAGCCCGAGGCGGGCCCTCCCACCAGCGGCGGACCCGTCTCCACCGCGTCTCCACCCGCTCCCACGCGCCGGTGGGGGTGGCGGCGCGAACGGTCGCGCTGGCCCCGTTGGTCGTCTGGCCCCACCTCAGCCCCCATGCCGTTCCGCTCCCTGATCCTCGTCCTCCTCGCCCTCGGCCTGTCGGTCGCGCCCGCCGCACAGCGTGTCCTCCCCTACCCCGTGACCCCGCCGCCGCCGTACCAGCGCGCCATCGCTGAGGGGACCCGGACGCTCAGCGGAAGCCCCGGCCCGTCCTACTGGCAGAACCGCGCGGACTACGACCTGTCCGCCCGCCTCGACGTCGACACCGACCGGGTCACCGGCTCCGGGACGATCACGTACACGAACGAGTCGCCAGACGACCTCTCCTTCCTGGTGCTCAAGTTGCGCCAGAACGTCCACGCGCCGGGGGTCCAGAGGAACCGGCCCGTGGCCGTGACCGGAGGGATGGCCCTACGCGACTTTTCGGTCAACGGGTCGGTGTACAGCGACGTGACGGACCCTGACACCCCCGGGGCCTACCAGGGGACCGTCGAACCGGGCCAGTACGCTATCTTCGGGACCGTCATGACCGTCGGCCTCCAGGAGCCGCTCGCGTCAGGAGAGACCGCGACGATCGACGTCGACTGGGAATACACCGTCCCTCCCGCAGGCGGGACGTTCCGGCAGGGCACCGACGGCGACGTCTACTACCTCGGGTACTGGTATCCGACCGTCGCCGTCTACGACGACGTCTACGGGTGGCACACCGACCCGTACCTGGGCATGGGTGAGCATTACCTCGAGTTCGGCGACTTCTCGGTCGAGTTCGACGCCCCCGCCGACATGCTCGTCTACGGCACTGGCCGGCTCGTCAACGCCGATCAGGTGTACACCCCGCAGACCCGAGAGCGGCTCGACGCGGCGCTCGCTGGCGACGGGGTCGTCCGCGTGGTGACCGAGGCCGATCGGGCGGCCGCCCTCGCCCCGGCGCTCGACGGCCGCCGGGTGTGGCGTTTCGAGGCCGAAGACGTCCGCGACGTGGCCCTCTCCGCCTCGGCCTCCTACGTCTGGGACGCGACGCGCGCGCTCGTCGACCGGGACGGGGACGGGACCGCTGGCGACGCCGTCCTCATCAACAGCTTCTACCGGCCCGGCACCGCCGCGTGGGCGCGCTCGGCCGAGTTCGCGGCGTTCTCCATCGAGCATCTGTCGGAGATCCTCTGGCCGTACCCCTGGCCCCACATGACGGCGGTCGAGGGCGTCATCGGCGGCGGCATGGAGTACCCCATGATGACCCTCATCGGGGGCGACCGGACGGACCCGTCGCTGTTTTCCGTGACCTATCACGAGATCGCCCACATGTGGTATCCGATGATGGTCGGATCGAACGAGAAGGCGTACACCTGGATGGACGAGGGCCTCACGTCCTTCCTCACGAACGAGGGGGTCGACGCCTTCTGGGACGGGTCGGCCCCCGATCGCGAGCGGATCGACGCGTGGGACCGCCGCCGCCAGTCGCACTACCTCCTCGCGGGGACCGGCTACGCCGTCCCGCCCATGCGCCACAATGATCGATTCCCCGTCGGGGGCGGGACCCGGCAGGTGGACCCGGTCGGGGGGGCCGCGCGGGGCGTGGCCTCATACTCGACACCGGCAGTCGCGCTCCACGCCCTCCGGGGGCTGTTCGGCGACGCCGCCTTGTTCGAGGCCCTCCGCGACTACGGGCGCGCATGGCGCGGCGCCCACCCCTACCCCTACGACTTTTTCCAGTCGATGGAGGACGGCCTCGGCGAGGACCTCGACTGGTTTTGGACCCCGACGTTCTTCGACACGTGGACGGTCGATCACGGCATCGCGACGGTCACGTCGGGCCCCGGGGCAGAGGTCGTCGTCCGGATCGTCGACGGCGGGATGGCGCCGATGCCCGCCGTGGCGCGCGTGACGTACGCCGACGGGAACACCGTTGACGAACGAGTGCCCGTCGAGACGTGGCTCGGGGGCGCCGTAGAGGCCACCCTCCGCTTTCCAGCGGGAGAGGTCGCCCGCGTCGAACTCGACCCCGACGGGTACATCTTCGACGCCGACCCGACGAACGACGTCTGGGAGCCCGAGGAGCCAGTGACCGGGGCGGAGGACACCGGTTCAGGCCGCTAGATCGCAGCGTACTCCCGAGCCCTCGCGAACGCGAACCGCACGCCTCGGCTGTCGCGAATGGCCTCGCGGAACAGGCCCGCCCGGCGCCGCGCAGTCGGCGTCAGCCCGAACGCCCACCACATCAGGCTGACGTGCCCAGTCAGGCGCAATCCCCGGAGCTCACTGCGGGCCGACAGTTGATCCCCGAGGACCGACCGGACCCATGGCGCGGGATGGCGACGACCGGTCGGCGGTGTGGTGGGAGTGTGCGGCATGAGGGATCGGAGTGCGCCCTTTCCCATGAATCGAGACCCGTAACAGACCGTTCCCGCGGAGGGGAGGAATACGGATGGGCCTACCGACCCGTCACGCCTCCTCCCACTCCGCACCTTCGAATAACGCGAAACGCCCTTCCCGATGCGGGAAGGGCGTGCGATGCGGGCCAGGTAGGATTTGAACCTACGACCGTCCGGTTAACAGCCGGATGCTCTACCACTGAGCTACTGACCCGAAGAGCGTCCCGTCGGGCGGGAGGCGGCACGAAGGTAGAACCGGGGCAGGCCGCCGCGCAATCGGGCCGGCCGGCCCCGGCCCCCTTTCACGTCCGCTTCGCCGGCCTCGGGGGCCGGTCGCCGAGGCCGAGACGGGCGCCAGCCGTCAGGCCGCCGGCGCCAGCTTGTCCAGGTAGAGCTTGCGGAGCTTTGACACCTTCGGGGCGATGACGGCCTGGCAGTACGGTTGAGCCGGGTTCCGAGCGAAGTAGTCCTGGTGGTAGGCCTCGGCCGGATAGAACGTGTCGAGCGGCTCGATTTCGGTTACGATCGGGGCGTCGTAGATCCCAGCGTCGGACACCTCGCGGACGACGGCCTCGGCTTGCTCGCGCTGTGCGTCGCTCGTGGTGTACACGCCCGAGCGGTACTGCGTCCCCACGTCGGCGCCCTGGCGGTTGAGGGTGGTCGGGTCGTGCGTCGTGAGGAAGACCGTCAAGAGGTCGTGGAGCGAGATCACGTCGGGGTCGTACGTGACCTCGACGACCTCGGCGTGGCCCGTCCGGCCCGAACACACCTCGCGGTAGGTCGGGTTCTGGACGTGGCCGTTGGCGTAGCCGGAGACGACGCGCTCGACGCCGCGGAGCGGCTTCATCACCGCCTCGACGCACCAGAAGCAGCCGCCGCCGAGGACGATGGATTCCGTCTGTGCCATGGGAGTAGGAGTGGGGAGCGTGTGGAACGGGGAGGCCCAGACGCGGCTCCGGCCCCGATCCGTACTCTGGCGATCTTCCCACGCCGCAGACCCGCCCGCGACATGGCCCCCGAGATCTCCGCCGTCCGCGTCCGCCTCGTCCAGATCCGGACGAACGCCGCCGTGCTCCGCGAGGAGCAGGAGAGCTTCCGCGCGCGCTGCGGCCTCGGCCCCGACGCATTTCTCCTGACCAACGCGCTCCGCGACGCCCTCTCCCCCGCCCTCCTCGAGGGCGCCGACGCCGTCATGATCGGCGGGGCCGGCGCGTACTCGGTCACGAAGACCTACGAGTGGACCCCGGACCTCATCGGCCTGTGCCACGCCTGCGCCGACCGAGGCGTCCCGCTTTTCGGGTCATGCTGGGGGCACCAGTTTCTCGCGAGGGCCTTCGGCGGCGAGGTGGTCCACGACCCCGACCGGTCCGAGATGGGGACGCACGCCGTGGCGCTCACGGAAGCGGGCCGACGGGACCCCCTGTTCGGCACCCTCCCAGAGCGGTTCGCGACGCAGATGGGACACCAGGACCGCGTGGCCCGGCTCCCGGCCGGGGCCGTCGAGCTGGCCACGAACGACCGCGCCCCGCACCAGGCCTTCCGCCTCGGCGACGCGCCGATCTACGGGACCCAGTTCCACTCCGAGCTCGACGAGGAGACGGAGCGGCAGCGGCTCCTGGCCTACCGCGCCCACTCCGCCGAGATGGCGGACGAGGCCACTTTTCAGGCCGTGATCGACGGCCTCCGCCCCTCGCCCGACGCCGACGACCTCCTCCGCCGGTTCCTCCTCCTCTTCGCGACGCGCGACGGGGCCGACCGACTGGCGGCCGACCCCGTCGCGGGCGGCTAGGCCCACCTCGGCGCCGAGGCGGGCGGAGCGGACGAGCCTAGCGGGTGTTGCCGCCCTCCAGGAGCGCCTCGATCTCGGCGAGACGGGCCTCCATCTCCTCGAGCTCCGCGCGGACGCGGTCCGCGTTGGCCTGCTCCGACGCGGCGCGCTCGGCCTCGACGTCGCCCGCGGTCAGCGGGGCGGTGGGCGTCTCGCCCGACTCGTCGCCGCCCGGCGGGTCGATCAGGTTCGACGAGATGCCGCCGTAGGGGGTCGGGACGAAGATCAGCGACAGGTTCTGGTCGTCGATCGAGCCGGCCGTCGAGCCGATCAGCTGGACGACGCTGCAGAACGTGGTCGTGCCGGCGTTGACCTGGAACAGGCCGTGGACCGACATGATGTCGGTGTAGGTGCCGGTCGGCAGGACCCCCGGGATCCGCGTGTTCTGCTGCTGCGTGACGGGCGGCGCGCTCGGCGCGGCGCAGCTGCGCGAGACGGCGAACTGGATCAGCGAATCCGAGCCGCCCGTGTGGAACGTCGACATCTCGCTGGTGGCGATCGCGATCACGTAGCCGGCCGTCGGCGCCGTGATCGACCGGGTCAGGGTCGTGTTGAACCCGGACGAGAGC
>JAAXJP010000071.1 GCA_012269805.1 Rubrivirga sp. | reverse complement strand
CGGCGGCACCTTCACCGAGGCGGGCACCTTCGACGGCGTCCGGCAGCGGCTCCGCGACCTGAAGGCGCTCGGCGTGACGGCCCTCGAACTGATGCCGATCGCCGACTTTCCCGGGCGCTGGAACTGGGGCTACGACGGCGCCGCGCTCTACGCGCCGTCACGCGTCTACGGTCGGCCGGAGGACCTGAGGCGGCTGGTCGATGCCGCGCACGCCGAGGGGCTAGCGGTCCTCCTCGACGTCGTCTACAACCACCTCGGTCCGGACGGTGCCTACCTCGCCGCCTTCGGCCCGGCGTTTACCGACAAGCACGAGACGCCTTGGGGTCAGGGCATGAACCTCGACGACGAGGGCTCGCGCGGGCTGAGGGACGCCTTCCTCGACAACGCGCTCCACTGGCTCCGCGAGTACCACCTCGACGGGTTCCGCCTCGACGCCATCCACGCGCTCGTCGACGACTCGGAGACCCACTTCCTGCAGGAGCTGACGGCGCAGGTCCACGCGCTCGACGGGCCGCGGCGGCTCCTCATCGCCGAGGACCCGCGCAACCTGAACACGCTCGTTCGGCCCCTCGACGAGGGCGGCACCGGCCTCGACGCCGTCTGGGCCGACGACCTCCACCACCAGGTCCGCAACCTCCTGGCCGGCGACACCGAGGGCTACTACGCCGACTACGCCGACACCACGGCCGAGGACATCGCCGGGACGCTCCGCCGCGGGTGGTTCTATGACGGGCGCCCGTCGAAGCAGTCGGGCGAGCCGCGCGGGACGAGCGCCGAGCCGGTCCGCCGCGAGCAGTGCGTCGTGTGCATCCAGAACCACGACCAGGTCGGCAACCGGCCGACGGGCGCCCGGCTGAACCACGAGGTCTCGCCGGCCGCCTTCCGCGCGGCGACGGCGCTCCTTCTCTTTGCGCCCGAGACGCCGCTCCTGTTCCAGGGGCAGGAGTGGGCTGCGACGGCACCCTTCCCGTTCTTCTCCGACCACAACGACGAGCTGGGCCCGCTCGTGAGCGCCGGGCGGAAGAAGGAGTTCCAGGACTTCCCCGGCTTCTCCGGCGAGGTGCCCGACCCGCAGGACCCGGGCACGTTCGAGCAGGCGGTCCTCGACTGGGGCGAGCGGGACGCGCCCGGCCACGCCCACCTGCTCGCGCTCACCAAGGCCCTTCTCGCCCTTCGCCCCCGCCTCGGCAACCCCGCCGAGGCGGCCGTCGACGCGCTCGGCCCGACGGCGCTCCGACTCGAGCGGAACGGGCACGTCCTCCTCGTCGACCTCAAGGGCGGCACGCCGCTGGCCCTCCCGGACGGCGCCGAGCTCGTCCTGACGACGGAAGACCGAGACCACGCCCCGGACCCGGTGCCCCCGCGGCCGGCCGGCCCCTGGCTCACGTTCGCCCGTCCCGGCGCCCTCGTCGCCCGCCTTTCGTCCTGATGACCGCGACCTACCGTCTCCAACTTCGCCCCGAGTTCGGCTTCGCCGATGCTGAGGCCGTCGTGCCGTACCTCGCGGACCTCGGCGTCAGTCACCTCTACCTCTCGCCGATCACGCAGGCCCGGGCGGGCTCGACGCACGGGTACGACGTCGTCGACCACAACCGCGTGAGCGAGGCGCTCGGCGGGCGCGAGGCGTTCGACCGGCTGGCCGACGCGTGCGCCACACGCGGCATGGGGATCGTGCTCGACTGGGTCCCGAACCACGCCGGCGTCGGGCCCGGGAACGTGTCGTGGCAGGACACGCTCGCCTACGGCCCCCACGCCCCGTCGGCCCGCCTCTTCGACGTCGACTGGGCCCCGCTCAAGTCAGCGCTCCAGGGGAAGGTCCTCCTCCCGTTTCTCGGGCGGCCCTATGGCGAAGCCCTCGATGCGGGCGAGATCGGGCTGGCGTACGACGACGGCCGGTTCTACGCGACCTACTACGACGACCGGTTCGCCCTCAGCCCGGCCACCTACGCGGGACTGCTCGACGCGGCGCTCGACGCCCACGAGCGCGACGACGTGTACTTCGATCTCAAGGACCTCGCCGAGGCCTACCGCGGCGTCGAGCCGCACGAGGTCGAGAAGGCCGAGGCCCTGCGGCTCCGGCTGCTCGCCCTCGCCCAGCGTGCCGACGTCGCCTCCGGGCTGGCAGGCGTGACGGGCGAGGCGCTCCACGACCTCCTCGAGCGCCAGTTCTGGCGGCTCGCGTCGTGGAAGACGGCGGGCCATGAAATCAACTACCGGCGCTTTTTCGACATCAACGGGCTCGTGGCGCTCCGCATGGAGGAGCCCGAGGTGTTCTGGGACGCCCACCGCCTCCTCGGCGACCTCCTCACGCACGACGCCGTCACGGGCGTCCGCGTCGACCACGTGGATGGGATGTTCGACCCGCACGGGTACCTCGACAGCCTCCGCGAGCTCGGCGCGCAGCACGTGTGGGTCGAGAAGATCCTGGCCCACGGCGAGACGCTCCCCGAGAGTTGGTGCACCGAGGGCACGACGGGCTACGAGTTCATGAACGACGTGGCCCACCTCGTCCTCCGCCCGGACGGCCTCGACGCCCTCGACCGCGTCTGGCGGCGGTCCGTCCCCGAGGCCCGGGGCTGGGACGAGACTGTCCACACCAGCAAGAGGCTCGTGATGGA
>JAAXJP010000679.1 GCA_012269805.1 Rubrivirga sp. | reverse complement strand
CGGTCGAGCCCGTGGAGGTCGGGGTACGGGAGCCACCGCTCGCGGAGCTCCAACGGGTCGGCGTCGCGGAGGCCGTTCGGCCGGCCCGGCGCGCCGCGGAAGCGGTAGAAGGGCGGCCGGTTCAACAGACGGCCCAGGTCCGCCTCAGCCGTGAGGTCGACGTCCTCGGCGCAGAGGTTCGGCATCGGGACGGGCTCCGGGCCGTCGAGTCCGAGGTTCGGCATCGGGACGGGCTGGACGTCGGGCGAGAGCGGGACGGCCAGGTCGGCGCCGCGCCCGCAGTCGCGCGGAACGATGGCCGACGGGGGCTCGGCACCGCGCGCCTCGGGGACAACGCGGAGGTCCTGCGCGCCGGCGGCCGGTCCGAGGACGAGGGCGGAGAGGGCGAGCGCGCGCATGGGTCAGCCGGGCTGGTCGGTCGGTGCCGCCGCCGTCGCCCCGAGGCCGAGGGCCTCGGCGAGGCGGGCGTCGTAGCCGTACGGGTCGGCGTAGACCTGGAGCGAGCCGTCGGCCTCGGCCCAGGCCGTGAAGTACGTGAAGTGGCTCAGGAACGGCTGCGCGAGGCGGACGCCCCGGCGCGGGCCGCCGCGCCACGACCGCGTCGCCTCGCCCTCTTCCCAGCCGTTCACGGTCGTGAGCAGGTACTCCGCGAGCCGGTCGGGGGCGCCGGCCTGGACGCAGCCGCTCGACATCGACGAGCCGGCGCCGTCGTCGAACGTGTACCGCTTGTTCGTGTCGTGGATGAGGATGGCGTACGGGTTGTGCATCAGGAATTTGACGCGCCCGAGCGGGTTCGCCGGGCCCGGCCGCTGGACGAACCGGAACTGACTCACCGACACCGAATCCCACGGAACGAGGCGGCTGTCGACCGGCGCGCCGTTCTGGTACACCTCGAAGCCCTGCCGCCACAGCGCGAGGCTGTCACGCACCGCCATCGGGAAGACGTTGGCCGCGGCGAGCGAGCGCGGGACGTACCACGCCGGCTGGAACTCGACGGTGTGGATGGAATCGGTGATGACCGGCGTCGTCCACCCGGCCGTCTGCGCGTTCCCGATGTTGACGGGCATCCGGAGCGGCTCGTCGTAGGGCGCGCGGAGGTCGGTCGCGCCCGAGTCGCGGCGCATCACGCGGAGCTCGAACGACGGAAGGTTGACCCACACGAAGTGGTCGCCGAGGTCGTCGGGCAGCCAGCGCCAGCGCTCGAGGTTGAGGGCGAGCCGGTCGCGGAGCGGGCCGAGGTCGGCGTTGAGCGCCTCGGTCGCTGCGGCGTCGAGGACGGAGTCGACGGCGAGGCCTTGAGCCTCCTCGAAGCGTCCGAGCGCGGCGGCCAGCGAGTCGTCGTAGACGTAGGCGTCGGGGCGGGCCCAGGCGTCGAGCGTGTCGGCGGGGAGATAGCCCCACGCTGTCAGGCGGTCGCGGAGGTGCGGGACGCGGACCGACCGCTGGCCGGGCGCGAGGTCGGCGCCGGCGGGGATCGGGGCGAGGTCGGCCTGGAGCGCGCCGAGGCGGGCGCGGAGGCGGCGGTACCCGGCGTGTGGCGGCCGGAGGTCATCGAGGGCCTCCGCCACCTCCCGGGCATCGGAGCTCTGGATGGCTTCGACGAGCGCGTCGAAGCCGGCGCCGGTCGAGTCGCGGAGGGTGGGGAACCACGAGTGTGTGTAGAGCCGGCGCGGGTCGGCGCGGCGGCCCCGGAGGGCGTCGCCGAAGCGGAGGAGGCCGTCGGTGAGGGCGAGGTCGAGCGCGGCGAGCCGGGCCGGGCGGGGGTCGGCGAGCGTGTCGCGGGCCTCGCCGTCGCGCGCGGCCCACTCGCGCTCGGCCGTCTCGAGGGCCTGGCGGAGCGATGGGAGCGCGTCGGCGTGGACCTCGGGGGGCGTCACGCCGTCGGCGGGCGCGGCGTCGAGGAGGCGGGCGAGGCCGGCGCGGACGCGGGCGTCGGCCCACACGAGGCGGGGGCGTTCGTAGACGCCGGGCGTGGCCGGGTGGAGCTTCGCGTTGCCGAGGCGGGCCTGGACGGCCTCGGCGATCTCCAGGGGCGCGGGCTCAGCGACCTCGTCCGGTCCGAACCAGCCATCAAAGATCCCCCACCCGAGGAGGGCGACGAGGGCGAACGGGTGCAGCAGTGACGTCACAAACGGGGGCGATCGGGGACTCGGACGCTAACGCCTCGCGAGACGCAAACGTACGCCGGCACCGGTCGTGTCGGCGGTGTCTGACGGGGTGCCCTGCCGCTCGAGGGCCGAGTCGCCGGGCGCGACGGGCGGCGCCTGGAGGGCGTCCGCGGGGGCGTAGGTCGCTTCCGACTCGTCCGCCTCGTCCTCGGTTTCGGGCGCGTCGTCGGCGTCCTCGTCTCCGATGGTGTCGGCGATCAGCGTGGCGAGGACCGACCCGCGCGGGTCCGGCCGCTCCAGCCCGAGCGCGTCCGCCAGCCGGCCGTCGCGGGCGTAGACGTCGTCGTAGACGCGGAGCCGGCCGTCGGGGTCGACTTCGGCCGTGAAGTAGACGAGGTGGACCGGGACGGTCGCCTCGACCCGGACCGACTGCGTCGGCCACCACGCGCCGCGGAAGACCTCGGAGACGCGCTCCTCGGTCCACCCGTTCGTGCGAGGGAGGAGCGCGTCTC
>JAAXJP010000006.1 GCA_012269805.1 Rubrivirga sp. | reverse complement strand
CGCCCCACCCCCCCCCCGGGGGGTGCGCACCCGCCCCACCGGAGCGCCGCCCCGCGCCCCCCCACGGGGCCCCCCCGAGACGGTGGGACGAGCCGCGCTAGCGGAGCGGGCGGCCGAACGCCTGAGCCGTGACGTCGACCGGCTGTGGGGCGTCGAACTGGACGCTCCGCGGAGCTGGCGTGTCGAGGCCGACCAGCGTGAACGTGACATCGGAGACCTCGATGACCTCGCCCGAGGGGAGCGTGAAGGGGGTCGTGTCGCCGTTGGTGAGGTCGTCGTTGTTGTAGTCCTTGGCGATGATCCAAGCCCCGTTCCTATAGACGTAGTGCCACGAGTCCGGGCCCTCTTCAGCCTGGCCGGCTACCACGGGGGCGTTGCCGTCCATGGTCGACTGGGCGACCATCACGCCGTGCGCGAAGTAGGACACGACGACGCGCTCTGGTTTGAGGGTCGTCGGGACGTACGAGAGCTCGTAGCCCGCGTCCGTCCGGGTGGAGCGCAACGTGAGGTCGTCGACGCCGACGTCGAGTGCGACGTCGAACGACTCACCGGTACGGAGGGGCGCCAGGTCGTACAGGACGTCGCCTGTCGGGGCAGCCTGGAGGTCGAGGCGGACGGCCTCGGACGTCTCCGTGGTGGGAACGGCCGTATCGCACCCGGCGACGAGGACCCCGAGGGCGGCGATGACGGAGAGGCTGTAGCGTGAGCGCATGGTGGGGGCGTGAGCGTGAAGCACTAGAGCCTACCCCCTTCTAGCACCGACGCCATGGCGCGCTGGTCGTGTTTTCCATAGTACCCGCGTACCAACCCCGACCCCACGTCGGACAAGGGGCTATACGAGCCCGCGCTCCCACGCCCACGCGACAGCTTGCCGCCAGGAGGATACGCCGAGCTTCTCGTACGCTGCGGACACGTGGTTCCGGACCGTGTTCGGCGAGATCCCGAGCTCGTCGGCGATCTCGCTGTTGTCGCGGCCCTTCGCCATCAGTCGGACGACGTCGAGCTCCCGGTCCGAGATGGGGATGGCGACCGGGTCGGGGGGCGTGATGCTGACGAACCACCGCCCCTCGCCTCGGGCGACGGCCTCGACGGCCTCAGCGACGAGGGCCATCGGCTTGTCCTTGGTGACGTACCCGGCCGCGCCGGCCTGGAGCATCGCCGTGACGTACGCGGCGTCGTCGTAGGCGGAGTAGGCGAGCACCCGCGTCGGGACCGCGAGCTCACGGAGACGCTCGGCGACGGCGATCCCGTCCATCCCCGGCATCTCCATGTCGAGCAGCACCACGTTGGGCTCGAGTCGCTGGCAGATCTCGACGCCGCGTCCGCCATCCGAGGCCTCCGCGACCACGTCGATGCGGCCGGTCTGTTCGAGGGCGGCACGGACCCCGGCCCGGAGCGCGGGGTGATCGTCGATGAGGACGGTGCGGACGGGCGGGACAGCGGACATGGTCCAGACCGGATTAGGCGTGAGCGGGGTGACGCGGGCGACGGACTGAGGGGTCCAGGGGACCGGTACGACGGAGGTCAGGAAGAGTGACGCGGACGCGGGCGCCCCGGCCCTCGAGCCCCTCGGGGCTCAGGACGAGCGTCCCGCCGATGGCTGCGGCCCGCTCGTGCATGCCGACGAGGCCGAAGTGGCCGTCGTCGGCGAGGGCGGACAGGTCGGGCTGGGCCGAGCCCCAGGGAAACCCGTCGCCGTTGTCTTGGACATCGAGCTCGATGGCTCCTTCGGGTTCTGGGAGGCGGAGGCGTACGAGGATCCGGGAAGCCCCGCCGTGCTCGATGGCGTTCGTGATCGATTCCTGCGCGATGCGGAAGAGTGCCGATCGCGCGACGTCGGGGATCGCGTTCGGGCCCGTGTCGTCCTCGTCGAGGTCGAGGGCGACCGCCACGCCCCGGTACCGTTCCTTGACCCGATTCGCGTGGGCGGAGAGGGCGGCGGCGAGCCCGAAACGGCCGAGCGCGGGGGGGCGAAGGCCCTCGGCGATGGCGCGGAGCTCTCGAGCGATCCGGCCCGCCTCCTCACCGAGCACGTCGTCCTGGGCTCCCGATAGGAGCCGGAGCGCGTGGACGTCCTGGAGCGGTCCGTCGTGGATCTCACGGGCGATCCGGGTCCGCTCCGCTTCCCTGGCGTGGAGCGCCCGTTGCCGCGCTGCGGCCTCTTCCTCCAAGCGACTTTTCTCTCGACGCATGAGCCAGACTCCGGCCCCGACTCCCCCGAAGACGACGAGGAACAGAGCCGCGAGGACGGCGAGCCAGATCGGGATCCCCTGGTCGAACTGGAGGCGGAGTCGTTCCCGCTCGAGGTGGAAGCCGAACTCGCTGAGGGGAGGGCCGTCGAGGTCCGCATCGCGCTTCCTGTCGAGGAGTAGCGATAAGAAGTCTGTCGACACGCGGAGGTCGGACACCGCCGAGTCCGGCATCGGGGGCATCGAGGGCAACCGGCTGCTCGGCGCGTCGGGGACAGCCATCTCCCCCATGTTCTCGATGTGGACGACGCCGGACTCCGAGATCTCGAACCGAAAGAGAGTCCCCGTCAGGGGGTCGATCCCGCTTCCGTCGACGGCCACGCTGTCAGGGACGTCCTGTGCCCCTACCGGCCGTGGACCGAGTGCCACTGTCGCCAGAAGCATGGCGCACAGATACGGCA
>JAAXJP010000301.1 GCA_012269805.1 Rubrivirga sp. | reverse complement strand
GCGCCGTCGACACGGGGCACATCGGGGCGCGCGAGTTCGGGTCGCGCGAGGTCGCGCTGAAGGTGAGCCGGGTCGACACGGGGCACGACCAACTCAACCAGGACCTTCTGAGGAAGGAGGCCCTGCTGCTCCGACGGCTCCGGCACCCACGCCTCCCAGTCGTTGAGGCACTGTTCGAGGACCGCGGTCGGTGGGTCGTGGTCATGGAGTACATCGCGGGCGACTCGCTCAAGAAGCGCCGCCGCGAGCGGGAAGCGCCGTTCACGGTCGACGAAGCCGTCCCGTGGCTCCGCGACACGCTCCGGGTGCTCGACTATCTCCACACGCTCCACACGCGGCCGTCGCGCGACCTCGGGGGGCGGCCCGTGACCGATACGCCGGTCTTCCACCGCGACGTCAAGCCCGACAACCTCATCCTCGACGCCCACGACAACCTCTACGTCGTGGACCTCGGGATCGCACGGAGCGGCATCTCGGAGCTCACGGCCGTCGTCCCGTCCGCCGTCGGCGCCGGCTCGCCCGGCTACGCGGCTCCGGAGGTCGACCGCGGCGAAGAGACGCGCGCCGAGAGCGACCTCTACAGCGTCGGGATGACCGCCTACACGCTCTTGGCGGCCGACGAGGCCCGCGAGTACTCCGCCCGCCGCCGCTCCGACGCGCTCCACACCTCCGGCCGGGACCCGTTCGACGCGGCCCTCGACGGTGCCGCGCTCCCCGTCGGGCTCCGCGACTGGATCCGTACGGCGACCGCGCTCGACCCCGACGACCGGTTCGCGAGCGCCGCCTTGATGGCCCGCGCGCTCGACCAGGCTCTCGTGGCGTCCCCTCCCGTGCCCCTTGGCGTCTCGGCCGTGGCCGCCTCGACGCCGCTGTCGTCGGTGCCAAAGCCCGTGGTATGGACCGCGCTCGGTGCCGTCGCCCTCGCGGCGAGCGGGCTCGGGGTGTGGGCCGCGTGGCCGGCGACTGGCGGCCCTCCGACGGCCGCGGCGGTCGAGACGGTCGACGAGCCCGCGTCGGAGGCCGCCAGCGGTCCTGCCGAGGGGCCGACCGAGCCCTCCGTTCCTGGGCCCCCGCTGGCCGACGTCCAGACCCCGCCGGCCTCGACGCCGACGCCCACGCAGACGGCGCCGGCCCAGACCACGCCGGCCCAGACCGCGCCGGCCCGGCCCGCTCCCCAGCCCAGGGCCCCCGCGGAGCCGGCCGTACCGACCGGGGCCATCCAGGCCGTCGTCCTCGCCGACGACGGCACGCCGATCCCGGGCGCCCGCGTCCGCGTCATCGGGACGTCGAGCGCGGGGACGACCGATGGGAACGGCGACGTCGGGTTCGCCGGGCTGGCGCCGGGCGTGCTCATGGTGGAGGTCGAGGCGCCGGGCTACGTAGCCCGGCAGTTCCGCTTCGAACTCGACCCCGGCGGGAGCGTCACGCGGACGCTCCAGTTCGCCATCGAGGACCTAAAGCTGGAGGCCTACTGACGCGCCCGCGCGAGCGCCGCCGCCGCGTCGATGAGCCCACCCGAGGCGACGTCCAGCGACGGAATCGGGCGGACGGTCTCGACGATCGCCGCCCGGACCTCGGCCGGCGTCCAGGTCGGGTTCTGCGCGATGAGCATCGCGGCGAGCGCCGACACGAACGGGGCCGCCATCGAGGTCCCGTCGAACGCGTCGACCGTGACGCCGCGTCCGGCGTGGCTCACGATGGCCTGCCCCGGGGCGGCCACGTCGACGGCCGGCCCGTAGTTCGAGAACGGCGCGAGCTCGCCCGTCATCGTCAGCGCTGCCGCCGAGATCGTGTTCTCACCGCGGACGCCCGACGGGTAGACGTGGACGGTCCGGCCGTCGGCGGCGTGGTTGCCGGCGGCCATCACCATCACCACGCCGAGGTCGGCGGCCTCGGCGTAGAGCGCAGCCAGGAGCCGCTCCAGCGCCGGGTTCGCCTCGTCCATCGGCGGGATCCCGAACGACAGGTTGACCACGCGGGCCCCGTTCCGCGCGGCGTAGCGGACGCCCTCGATAAGCTGGCGGAGCGAGCCGCCGCCCTCGGCGTCGAGCACCCGGACCGGCAGGATCCGGACGTCGGGGGCCATCGACTGGATCGCGGCCCCGACGCCGCCGATCTGCGAGGCCACGAACGTCCCGTGGCTCTCCTCCGCGTTCGGGTCCGTCGGGTCGCCGTCGCCGTCGAGCGCGTCCCACCCGCGGACGTCGTCGACGAAGCCGTTCCCGTCGTCGTCGATCCCGTTCTCGGCGATCTCTAGCTCGTTGCGCCAGAGGACGGGGCCGAGGTGGGGGTTGTCGAACCGGACGCCCGTGTCGAGGACGGCCACCACGACAGGCCCGTCGGGCCCGCGGTACTGCTCCATGGCCGCCCGCCACGCCACGTCGAGGCGCTCGGCGGGCGACCGGAAGAACGGGTTGTGGAGGCCCCACTGGGCCTCCCAATACGTCGGCGTGCCCGGCTCGCTGGCGGCTGGGGGCGTTGGCAGGGGCACGGCCGACCGGAAACCGAGCGACTGGACGCGGTAGTTCGGGACGGCGGCCAGCACGTCGGGGTCGGCGCCGAGGCCGGCGAGGACCTCGTCGAACGTCCCGCCGAAGGTCCGTCGGAGCGACCGCGTGCCGGAGGCGTCGGGCGCGTCCTCGGCGGGGTCGACGTAGCGGACCTGCCCGAAGACGCCGCCGCCGCCGCTCGGCCGGCCGAAGCTCCGCCAGCCGGTCGTCGGGCGGTACACGACGACGAGGGTGCTGTCGTGCTCGGCCTCCTCGGGCTCGCTCCGGGCCGAGGCCGCCGGTGGGCTGAACAGGCCCCACGTCTTGACCTCCGACGGGGCCCCACGGAGGTCTTGGTAGCGGTCGAGCCACGCGTCGAGCGGAGCCTCAGGGCGATACGCGCTCTCCGGCGGCGGGGGGAGGACCGGCGGCGCGCCCGTCGCCCGCGTCGGGACGGTCTCGAAGGCGAGTGAGGCCGTGGCCCACGTCGCGGGATCGAGGCCGCCTAGCTCGGTGCCAGCGTCGGTGAGTGGCGGGCCTTCGACGCGGAGCATGGCCGACCGGCGCCACGCCGTGGCCGCCCGCTCCATGTCGAGGAGCGGGGCCGGCGTTACGAGTGCTTTCATCACCTCGCGACCGAACGGCGCCCGGGCCACGAAGCGGAACTCGTTCCCGGCCGGGACCTCGACGGTCGCGCCGGCCGCCAGGCGTCCACCGCTCGCGAAACGGTTGGGGTAGAGGACCGTCACGCGCCCGGCCTCGTCCTGCGACACCAACGTGAGGTATCCCGCCCGCGTCGACGTCACGCGGAACCGGATGGACGTCCCTTCGGGCACGAGCGTCGCCCCGTTCTCGGTCTCGAGCGTCACCGAGAACGCCTGGGCCGGGTTCTCGGCCCGGATCAGGTCGACGGGGTCGAGCGGGACCCCGGCCACGGGCACCACGAGGCCGGACCGGCCGGGCTGGGCGTGGGCGGGGGGAACGAGGGCGAGAAGAGCGGCGAGGGCGAGGGGGATCCGCATGAGTCGAGGGACCGAGACGGCGCCGAAGGTAGAGCGGGCGGCCCATACGGCTGGGCAGATCCGTTCTCAAAGGGTGGAGAGAGTCCGGTCCGGAAAATCGGGTGGATGCCCGATACGCCAAACGGCGGTTCGCTCTACCTTCCGGCGCTCACCTCCGCCGAAACGCAGTCGACGTATGCGTTTACTCCATCCGCCTTTCCGGGCGGCCCTCGCCGCTGTCTGCCTGGCCCTCACGGCCGCCCCCGCCGACGCCCAGTATCGCGGGGCAGCGTCCGATCCGCTCACCGCCGGCCGCTCGGCGTCGGCCTCGGTGACCGTCGGGCCGCTCCGGTTCCAGTCGCTGTTCGGCCACGACGGCCTCGACCGGCCGCCCGTCCCCGAGCAGGAGCGGACCGGGGTCGCCTTCCGGCTCGCCGGCGAGTCGTCGACGCTGACGCTGGGGTACGTGGCCCCCGAGAGCGCCGCGCCCGGCTCGGCGACGACCCTCGGCGGCGCGGCCTTCGTCGACCTCCAAGTCGGGCCGACGATCCGTGCGTTCACCCTGGGCGACGAGTCGTGGGTCACGCCGCTCGTCCCGGTCCAGTTCTCGTTCGGCTACCAGTACCTCCAGCCGCCCCAGCCGGCGTCCGAGGCGGAAGAGGGCCCCGACGCCTTCCACCTCGGGCGGTTCGGCATCGGGGTGGGGCTCGGGCTCGAGGCCGGGACCGTGATCGCGAGCTCGGTCGCGTCCGAGATCGTCGGCATGGCGGCGGTCGTGGTGGCGCCCGGCGCGATCACCGACTTTTCCGACATCGCCTTCGACCCGGCGTTCGGGCAGCGGACGGTCGGGCTCGACGCCGAGGTCCGCCTGGCCGAAGTCGCGGAGACCGGGCTCGGCGTGGCCCTCGGGTACACGCGACAAGTCACGACGTGGGACCCGGCCGGCGTCGAGAGCGCGAGCGACCTCGCCGATGCCCTGTCGGCCGATGGCTACGTCGACCAGAGCCGGGTCGGCATCTTCCGGATCGGCATCACGTTCTAGCCAGGAGACAAATGGAACGAGAGAACGTGCGCCGCTGGACCCGCGTCCTTCTGGCCGTCGTCGGGCTGATGGCCGGGGTCGCGACCGCGCAGCCCGCGACCGTCCCGTTGGCCGAGGCGTTCGACGCCGGTGCCCTGCTCTACGAGGCCGACGACGCGGGCGCGGTCGAGGTCGTGACGGCGCTCTACCGCGTGGGAGACGACGGCACGGCCGTCGCGCTCGCGGACGCCGAATGCCAGCCCGGGTGCATGGTCGAGTCCGTGCGGGTGGCTCGGGGCGAGGCGGGCCTTGCCCGCGCCGACCCCGGCTCCGGGGTCGGGCGCTGGCTCGTCGTCCTCACTCGGTCCGGGGCCCGCGTGGAGGTCGATGGAGCGCTCGTCGCGCGGGGCAGCGCGAGGCTCCGCGTCCCATCCGAGTCGCACGAGCTCACGTTCCGGTTCGCCGACGGCCAAGTTCGGCAGCGGACGGTGACCGTCCCGGTGGCGACGGAGTTCACGGTCGCCGAGTTGCCGGCGCGTGGCGCGCCGCCGCTCGTGGCGGAGGGGGCGGAGGTCCACGGCCCGGAGGGCGTACGCCCGGCGGAGGGAGGCGCCGTGGCACCGATCGCGAGTCCCCCCGCGTCGGGCGGCGTCGCGGCGGCGGCGACGTTCCCAGCCGAGCTTCTGGTGGGGCTGCTCGACGGCGCGGAATCGGTCCCCGACGACCCGGCCTCGGGCTGGCGCATGCCGGCCGTCGAGCGGCCGCGTCCCACGCGCGTCCGCGAACGGCCGGAGATGACGGTAGCAGCGGAGGTCGCTCCCCCTGAGGAGCGCGTTGAGGCCGCCGCCGAGGCGGAGGTGCCCGCTGAGACGGCGTCCGGCGGCGCCGCGCCCGACGTCGGGTGCCCCACGAGCGACCTCGCCGAGACGGCGGCGGCGGCCGACGCCCAGATCCGGCAGGGCGCCTACGCGGCCGCACGCGCCTGCCTCTACGCCCTCGCTACCGAGAGCGAGGACCGTGTGCTGTGGCTCCAGCGCATGGCGACGGTCGACCGCGTGCTCACCATCGAGGCCGGGCTCGACCCGCTCGCAGCCCAGCGCGTCCAACTCCTCCGGCTTCAAATGGCGGCGTCGGCCGAGCGTGGGGATCTCCAGATGCTGGCCCAGGCGGCGGCCGTCCTGCTACGCCTGATCCCGGGCGACCCCGCCGCCGTGGCGACCCTCAGTGAGGTCGCGCCCCGCGTCGTGGCGGACACGTGGCCGTCGGACGGGCCGCGCCTCACATTCGCGTTCATCCCGGGGGTCGACGCCTACGTGTCGGAGGCGGCGGCGCTCCTGGCTCGCGAGGGCGTCCCCGAGGTCGGCTATCTCCTCTCGACGACGGAGGTCACGAACGCCCAGTTCGCCGACTTCCTTAACCACCTCGATGGAACGAGCAACCAGCCGTACGTCGTCGATCGACCGCGGGAGGTCGAGTTCGCCCGCGGCGACGTGTGGAGGCCAGCGGAGGGCGCCGCGGACCGGCCCGCCATCGACGCGACGTGGTACGGCGCCCGCGAGTACGCGCGGTGGGTCGGGGGGACGTTGCCGAGCGAGGCCGAGTGGGTCTGGGCCTACCGACTCGGGGCCGACACGGCCGCGGAGGCGCAGGCGAACCTCCGCTCGGCGGGCGCCGGGGCCGCCGTCCCGGCCGAGGCCGTCTCGCCCGACCGCCTCGGCCTCCACCACATGCTCGGGAACGTGTGGGAGTGGCTCCGCGACGCCCGCGGCGCGAGGGCCGTCGTCGCCGGCGGCTCGTTCACGACCCGGCGCGAGGCCGTCGCCGCCGCGATGACCCAGGGCACCGACCCGAAGGACACGCATGGCCACATCGGCTTCCGCGTGCTCCGGCCGCTCGCGCCGATCGACTAAGCCAGACAGGTCCGATGGTCCGCTTTCCACTCCGGTTTCTCCTGCTCGCCGCTCTCGCCGGCACCGCGTCGGCCCAACCCGAGGGGTCGCGGGGGCTCGAGGTCGAGGCCGGCGCGCGCGTCGCGCTCGTCATCGGGAACGCGTCGTACGAGCACGCGACGGCGCTCCAGAACCCCACCAACGACGTCGAGGACGTGTCCGGCGCGCTCGCCGCCGCCGGGTTCGCCGTCCACGCCCACACCGACCTGACGTACGGGGAGATGGGGCAGGCCCTGGCCGACTTCGCCGCCGACGCGGTCGGCGCCGAGGTGGCCTTGTTCTTCTACGCCGGCCACGGCGTCCAAGTCGAGGGCGACAACTTCCTCGTGCCGATCGACGCCGACGTGGCGACGGAGTCCCAGATGCGCTACCGCTCGATCGCGCTCGGCGAGGTCCTCTCCACGCTCGACGACTCGGAGGCCCGGCTGAAGCTCGTCTTCCTCGACGCCTGCCGGGACAACCCCTTCCGGTCGTGGCGCTCGTCGGCCGGGGGGTGGGCCTCGACGCAGGGGCCGTCGGGGTCGGTCATCTCGTTCGCGACGGCGCAGGGCGAGCGGGCCAGCGACAACATGAGCGGGCGGAACGGGCTGTTCACGGAGGCCTTCCTCGAGGAGTTCTACACGCCGGGCCTCGAACTCATCCAGCTGCTCCGCAACGTCCAGCGACGGGTTCGGGAGGCCAGCGATTTCGAGCAGGAGCCGTGGACCTCGTGGTCGTACGACGGCGACTTCTACTTCGTCCCTGCCGGCACGACGATCGAGCGCCCGGCGGCCGGCCTCGACGCCCGCGTCGCCGACGCCCTCCGCCTGCGGGACACCGACGTGGCCGCCTCGGTGGTCGTGCTGGAGGAGGCCGCCGCGGCGGGCCACGCCGAGGCGCGGTCCGTCCTCGGCTGGATGCGCCTCCGGGGCGAGGGCGTCCCTGCGGACACGGCGGCTGGGCTCGACCTCCTGCGGGCGGCGAGCGCTCAGGGGCACGCAGCGGCACAGACGAACCTCGGCTACGCCTACGAGACCGGACTCGGCGTGGCCCAAGACGTGCCCGAGGCGGCCCGCCTGTACCGGCTGGCGGCCGAGCAGGGACGGGCGGCGGCCCAGAACAACCTCGCGTCGCTCTACGACCGCGGTCTCGGCGTCGCTGCCGACCCGGCGGAGGCGGCCCGGCTCTACGCGCTCGCGGCGGGGCAGGAGCACGCGCCGGCCCAGGCCAATCTCGGCGTGCTCTACGAGGCTGGCCGCGGCGTCCCGGCGGACGCCGCCCGTGCCGCCGACCTCTACGAGCGGGCCGCTCTTGCCGGCCACGCCGACGCGATGGTCCGCCTCGGCGTCCTCCTCCACGACGGCCGCGGCGTCGAGGCCGACCCGGAGGCCGCCCGCCAGTGGCTCCAGCGCGCCGCCGGCCTCGGCCAGCCCCACGCCCGCGCGCTCCTCGACGCGATGGACTGACTCGACGTGGGGTCGTAGACTCCGACGTGCTCTCCGCTCCCTCGCCTTCTCAGCCCGTCCGCGTCGCGATGTGGAGCGGCCCGCGCAACCTCTCGACGGCGCTCATGCGGTCGTGGGAAAGCCGGCCCGACACCGCCGTCGTCGACGAGCCGCTGTACGCGGTCTACCTCGCCGCGACCGGCCTCGACCACCCCGGCCGTGACGCCGTGCTCGCGAGCCAGCCCACCGACTGGCGCGAGGTCGCGGTCACGCTGTCCGGCCCCGTGCCGGCCGGCGCCCCGGTCTGGTACCAGAAGCACATGGCCCACCACCTGCTCCCGCGCGTGGGCCGCGCGTGGCTCGACGCTCCGAGCTTCCGCCACGCGTTCCTGATCCGCGACCCGGCGGCGATGGTGGTCTCCCTCGACAAGGTCACCCCCGACCCGGCACTCGCCGACACGGGCCTCCCGCAGCAGGTCGAGCTGTTCGACCGGATGGCCCAGCGCGGCGGCGCCGCGCCGCCCGTGATCGACGCGGCCGACGTCCTCCGCGATCCGGAGGCCGCGTTGCAGGCCCTCTGCGCGCGCCTCGGCGTCGCGTTCGACCCGGCCATGCTGGCGTGGGCGCCGGGGCCGCGGCCGACGGACGGCGCCTGGGCTCCGCACTGGTACGCCTCCGTGGAGGCCTCGACCGGCTTCGCCCCGCCGCGCGCCGAGGCCGTCACGGTGCCCGACCGGCTGGCCCCGCTCGTCGATGCGTGCCGGCCCCTGTACGACACCCTCGCTTCCCGCCGACTCGTCTGATGCTCCAGCAGTTCGACCCTCGCAACGCCGACCTCGTCGTCAACGTCGGCGGCCGGCTGGTGCACCGCGACGAGGCCGGCGTCTCGCCGTTCGACTCGCTCGTCCAGGGCGGCGACGGCGTGTGGGAGGGGCTCCGGCTCTACGACGGGAAGATCTTCCGGCTGACCGAGCACCTCGACCGGCTCGTCGACTCGGCCCGGGCGATCGCCATCGCGGGCGTGCCGAGTCGAGACGAGATCGTCACCGAGATCCGCAAAACGCTGGAGGCCAACGGGATGCGCGACGGCGTCCACATCCGACTGACGCTCTCGCGCGGGACCAAGATCACGTCCGGCATGGACCCCCGCCTCAACCAGTCCGGGCCGACGCTGATCGTGCTGCCCGAATGGAAGGCGCCGGTCTACGACAAGGGCGGGCTCACGCTCCAGACGTCGTCGGTGCGCCGCTTCCCGCCCGACTGCCTCGACCCGAAGATCCACTCGAACAACCTGCTCCAGTCGATCCTCGCCAAGATCGAGGCCAACGCGGCCGGCGCCGACGCCGCGCTCCTCCTCGACCGCTACGGGTTCCTCGCCGAGTGCAATGGGACCCACGTCTTCCTCGTGCGGCGGGGGGAGGTCCTGACGAGTTGGACCGACGCGTGCCCCGAGGGCATCACGCGGCAGACCGTCCTCGACCTGTGCCGGGCCCACGGCATCCCGGCCCGTCCGGCGCGGCTCTCGCTCCCCGAGGCCTACCGCGCCGACGAGATGTTCTGCACCGGGACGATGGGCGAGCTGGCGGCCGTCACGCGCCTCGACGGCCGGACGATCGGCGACGGCGCGGTGGGGGAGATGACGCGCCGGCTGACCGCCCTGTTCACGGCCGAGGTCGCCGCCAGCGGCGAGCCGGTCCTCGACTGACCGCCTCCGCCTCGGCACCGAGGCGGGAGGCGCTAGGGCCCGACGGTGCTCAGGATCGACGGCGTGAGGACGGAGCCGGGGGGAAGGAGGTCGCTGGCGAGGAGCCGGAGCTCGGCCTCGGCGAGGCGAGCCTGGTAGACGGCCTCGACGCGCCGCCGCCGCACGTCGACGAGCGTGAGCTGGACCTGCCTCAGGTCGACCGGCGTGATAAACCCGAGGCGGAGCTGCGCCAGCGCCACGCGGACGTTCTCACGGGCGATGGCCTCGTTCTGCGACTCGAGCTCGACGAGCCCTCGGAAGCCCCGCGCGAGCGCCGCCAGCCGGGCCACGCGGCCGCGGACGAACGCGGCCTCGCCCTCGGTCGTCAGCTCCGCCTGCCGCACGCGGATCTCGGCGTTCTGGAGCCGCCGGTCGCGCTCGCCGCCGTCGAAGAGCGGGAGCGACGCCGTGAGGCCGTACCGGAGGGTCGGCCCGACGGCCGGCGCGAAGTCGGGCGGGAGGAAGCCGGGGTCGAAGACCGTCAGCCCGAGACCGGCGTTCGCGCGGACCGTCGGGCGGTACTCGGAGCGGACGGCGTCGACGTCTTCGGCGGCCGCGAGCTCCGCGGCCTCGAGCGACCGGACCCGGCGGTTCTCCGTCACGGCCCGGTCGGCGAGCGCCCCGAGGTCGGCGGGCGGGCCGAGGTCGAGCGTGTCGGTCACGACGACGGCGTCGGGGTCGGGCAGGGCGAGGAGGCCGCCGAGCGTGGCGCGCGCGCCCTCGAGGAGGACCCGCCGCTGGAGGAGCGCCGCGCGGTCGGCGTTGTAGTCGGCGAGGGCGAGGGCCGCGTCGATCTCGGCGGCCGTCCCGATCCGGGCCTCGGCCTGCGCGATCCGGAGGCGGTCCTCGGAGACCGCGACGGCCTCGGCGAACGCGTCGGCGAGGTCGGCCTGCCGGGCGGCGTCGAGGTAGGCGGCCGTGACGTCGAGCGCCAGTTGCTCGGCGTCGGCGTCGGCGAGGAGGGCGAGGCGGCGGGCCTCGGCGCGGAGCCGCCGGAGCGTGGCCGCGCGGAGGCCGCCGTCGTACACCGTGTAGCCG
>JAAXJP010000723.1 GCA_012269805.1 Rubrivirga sp. | reverse complement strand
AGCTTTCTAGACGCCTCGTCTTTCACGGCTGTGCTGGTCGAGCACGTCGTCTGGGGGCCGCTCCTCCTCGCCGCGGCCCTGGTGCCGGTGTTGGTCCGGACCGAGCGCCGGGCGGCGGCGCCGATCCTCCGTCCCGGCCTCGTCGCGCGACGACCGGTCCAGGCGGCGTGCGCCCTCGCCGTCGGCGCAGGCGTCGTCGAGGCGACGTTCGTGCTCCTCTCGTCCTATGTGGTCAGCGCGTTCGGCGTCGCCGAGTCGACCGCGTCGTACCTGCTCCTCCTCCTCGTCGCGGGCGTGACGGTCGGGGCCCCGGTGGCCGGGCGGCTGCTCGACCGCGTCGGCGCGCGGCCCGTGGTGACGGTCGCGACGCTCCTCGTGGCCGCCGGGATGGGGATGGTGACGCTGGCGCCGTCGCTGGCCATCCACCTCGTGGGGACGGTCGTGCTCGGGGTCGGGCTGTCGGGCATCCTCGGCTCGTCGCTGGCCTACATCCTCCTCGCCGAGGCCGGCGCCGACGAGCGCGCAGTGGCGCAGGGCCTGTCCACGATCTTCCTGAGCGTCGGTCAACTCGTCGGCGCGGCGACGCTGGCGTCGCTGGCGACCTCGGCGGAGACGACGGTCGAGGGGTACCAGGCGGGGTTCGGGGTGATCGCCGTCGGGGCGCTCGTGTTGTCGGGCGTGGCCCGCTGGCTCCTCACGCCTCGGCCACAGTTGTAGTCACCGGCCAGAGGTCATAACGCCACTCGTAACGGACGGTGAGGACAGTATCGCAGCTTGGTGTATCCTTATGCGGTCATTCGGACGCACATCAATGAACTGCCGCCTGCTCCTCCTCGCTGGGCTGCTCTGCGCCGGTGTGTCCGCTCAAAGCGTCCCCGAGTGGGCGACGCCGGTCCAACGGGGCGTGCCTCTCCAGCGGGCCGACGAGAGGGCGGCTGACGGTACCGACCCTGGAACGCCAGGCGTGCCCACCATCGTCCCGGTCGATGGGGGGCTCGCGCTGCTGGCGCTGGCAGGCGGAGCCTACGCGGCCGCTCGACTCCGCCGCCGCCGAGACCAATGACCGCCGCCTCCCTGTCGCACATGTCATTGCGCCTCTCGGTTCTCGTCGCAGCGTTCTGCGCCCTCGCTCCACGAACGGCGGCCCAGCCCACCCCAGGGGATGCCTGGATCAATGAGGTCGACTATGACCAGCCGGGGACGGATAGCGGGGAGTTCGTCGAGGTCGTCGTTGAGGACCTCGCGTCGTATGCAGGCACGTTCTCGGTCGTCCGCTACAACGGGAGCGGCGGGCTGTCGTACGGAGGGGCCTCCTCTGGGCTCGCGGTGGCCGCCACGAACGGCGACTTCTCCGTCCTCGTCGAGACGTACGGATCGAACGGGCTCCAGAACGAGACCGAAGGCCTTGCTTTGTGCTATGAGGAGAGTGGTACGACGACGCTCGTCCAATTTCTATCGTACGAGGGCACGTTCACAGCCGCGGACGGCTGTGCGTCCGGGACCACGAGCACCGATGTGGGGCCGTCCGACTCGAACGGGACTCCGAACCTGTCGATCCAGTTGACCGGCGCTGGCTCCGACTTCGGCGATTTCGCCTTCGTCGCGAGCACGCCGTCGCAGGGCGCTGTCAACAGCGGGCAAACCTTGGGCAGCGGCCAGGCCGTGACGCTGTCCACGAATCCCGCCGACGGCGGCGACATCGCCGAGGCGGGCGGCACCACGACCTTCACCGTCACCCTCGACACGAGCGACGACGCGGCCAGCGAGGCGGAGGTCACGGGCGAGTTCGTCCTCGTGGCGGGGTCCAACACGACCGCCGACTTTAGCGTCGAGGTCACCGAGCCCAGTGGGACCTCAACGCCCACGTTCGACGAGGCCAACCCGTACACCTTCACTTTCCCTGCGGGCACGGCGGATGGGGCGACCGTCACCCTGGCCGTGGCGGCCGAACCAGATACCGACGCTGAGGGGACGGAAAGCTTCCGGGTCGAGGTTCAGAACACGACGGGCGCCACCCTTTCCGACCCAGGCACGTTCGAATTCGACGTCCTCGACGACGACGTCGCCACGAACGTGACCATCAACGAGGTCACGCCGGATCAGAACGGGGCCGACGACGACGAGTTTTTCGAGCTGAAGGCGCCGGGGGGGACCGTCCTCGATGGGCTGACCTACCTCGTCCTCGGGGATGGGGCTGGGGGGAGCGGCGTGATCGAAGCCGTCGTCGACTTGACCGGCAGCGTGGTCCCCGCGGACGGGTACTTCCTGGCGGCCGAGAGCTCGTTCTCTCTGGCCCTGACGCCCCCGAACTCGGTCGACCTGGTGACGCCGCTCAACTTCGAGAACGAGAACACGACGCACCTCTTGGTCTCCGGCTTTACCGGGGCAGACGGCGACGACCTCGACTCGAACGACGACGGCGCGCTCGACGTGACCCCGTGGGCGGCCGTCGTCGACGCCGTGGGGATTGTCGGGGAGCCGACAGTTGGGGGAAGCGACCCGGACGCCTACTACGGTGAGGCGCTCGGATTCGACAACGTCGGCCCGCTCGGGTCCAGCTTTCCGGGCCACGTCTACCGCAACGAGTCGACGGAGACGTTCCAGATCGGCCCGCCCGCTGTCACCGGCTCAGCCTCGGAGGCGAAGGCGGGGGCCGCG
>JAAXJP010000091.1:7730-10749 GCA_012269805.1 Rubrivirga sp. | reverse complement strand
TCGTCGCAGATCGCCAAGACGACCGACGGCGGGGCCTCGTGGCGGACCGTGTTCGTGAACGACGAGCCGGACGGGTTCTACGACTGCCTCTCGTTCTGGGACGCCGAGCGCGGCGTGCTCTACGGCGACTCGGTCGACGGCGAGCTCCGCGTGCGGACGACGGCCGACGGCGGCGAGACGTGGCCGCTCGTGCCCGCCTCGGCGCTCCCGCCGGCGGGCGAGGGCGAGGGCGGCTTCGCGGCGTCGGGCACGTGCGTCGCCACGCGAGGCGACGGGCTCGCCTGGATCGCGACCGGCAACGCCGACCCGGCGCGCGTCCTCCGCACGGCCGACGGCGGGGCGACGTGGAGCGCCGCGGGCCTCCCGCTGGTGGCCGGCGAGGCGGCCGGCGCCGCCTCGGTCGCCTTCCGCGACGACCGGCACGGCGTGGCCCTCGGCGGCGACATCGGGGCGCCCGACGCGTTCGCCGAGGCGGTCGCACTCACAGCCGACGGCGGGACGACGTGGACGGCGGGCGGCCGGCTCCCGTTCGCGGGCGCGGCGTACGGGGCGGCCTACGTGCCCGAGACGAACGCCCTGCTGGCGGTCGGCCCCGGCGGCGTCGGCCTCAGCCGCGACGACGGGCGGACGGGGACGCTGGTGGACGAGCGGACGTTCGGGGGCGTGGCCGCGGCGGCCGCGGAGGCGGCGGGGCGCGTGGGGCCGGCGGGGCGGGTCGTGCGAGTGCGGCTGTGACCGGACGGGGGAGGGGCAGACGGGTATACTTCCGGCTCCGCCCGTCGACGCCGTTCGGGACCGCCCCCACTCCGTACCCATGAGACTCCACCCTCTGTTGGCTGCGTCGCTGGTTCTCGGCGCCGCCCATGCGCCGGCGTCGGCCCAGGACGCGACCCCGCCGCGCGCTCCGGTCATCGACGTCCACGTTCACGCTGGGGCCGGGCGTGCCGACTCCCCGTTCTATGAGGTCCGGGAGGGCGAGACCCCCGACGGCGCGTTTCTCCGCTCGGCGCTCGCGGACCTCGACACGAACGGGGTCGTCCTCGCCATCGTCGGTGGGCCCGCCGTGCACGCCGAGCGGTTCCGCGCGGCCGCTCCGGACCGGTTTGTCGGGGCCGTGGCCTTCCCCTGCACCGGCGGCCTCGACCCGAACCTGCAGCAGTGCTTCGAGGACGGCAGCGACTGGCCCGACCTCGCGTGGCTCCGCGCGGAGGCCGACGCTGGCCGGGTGGGCGCCATCGGGGAACTGTACAACGTGTACGCCGGGGTGCCCGTCGACGGGCCAGAGATGGCTCCGTACCTCGCACTCGCGGCCGAACTCGACTTGGTCGTTCTGGCTCACGCCGATGCCGGGCCGCCGCCAGAAGGACGGACGCCGGGGTGCTGCCCGAACTTCGACGGGGCGCTCGGCGACCCCGCTCACTGGCGCTCGGTCTTGGAGCGGCACCCCGACCTCCGGCTCATCCTGTACCACGCGTTCCGGCCAGAGTACGTGGAGTCGGCCGTCGCGCTGCTGGACCTCTACCCGAACGTGATGGTCGAGACGTCGCCGATGACGCGCGTGCCCACTCCACTCGTCCACGCCGCGCTGGCCCGGTTCGTCGAGGCCGGACACGCCGACCGGATCGTGTTCGGGTCGGACTACCCGGGCGCGGTCGGAGGGAGTCTGGCGGTGATCCAGGCGGCCCCGCTCACGGACGCGCAGAAGCGAGCGATCCTGTACCACAACGCCGCCCGGTTCCTGCGCGTGGACCCGGAGGGCGCCGAGCCGGAGAGGCCGTAGCCCGTCGCGACCGAGAGGCTCACGCGCCTAGCTTGAGGCCGACCCGCCCACCCGCCATGCACGCGCTCGTGATCGGCGCCGGGGTGTCGGGGCTCTCGGCCGCCCTCCGGCTGCGGGAGGCCGGGCACGCCGTCGAGATCTGGACCCGCGACCCGCCCGCCGAGACCGTCTCCGCCGTCGCCGCGGCGATCTGGTACCCGTACCGCGCCGACCCGCCCGACCGCGTCCTCCGCTGGGGCGCCGTCAGCCTCCGCACGTTTGTCCGCCTCGCCGACGACCCCGCGACCGGCGTCGTGATGCGCGACGGGCTGGAGGTCTTCCGCGAGCCGGTGCCCGACCCGTGGTGGAAGGCGGCCGTCCCCGGCTTCCGGCGGGCCGAGGCGTCTGAGCTGCCGCCGGGCATGGCCGACGGATTCGCGCTGCGCTTGCCCGTCGTCGACATGTCGGTGTACCTCGGCTGGCTCCGCCGCCGCGTCGAGGCGGAGGGCGTCGCGATCACGCAGCGCGCCATCGCCGGCCTCGGTGAGACGCGGGGGGCGGCCGACGTGGTCGTCAACTGCACCGGGCTGGCGGCGCGGAGAGTCGCCGACGATCCCGAGGTCTACGGTGTCCGCGGCCAGATCCAGGTCGTCCGTGCGCCCGGGGTCACGCGGTTCCTGATCGACGACGCCGGCCCGACCTATGTCATCCCGCGCGTGTCCGACGTGGTGCTGGGCGGCACGGCCGACGAGCGCGTCGACGACGCCACGCTGGACCCCACCACGGCCGCCGCCCTCCGCCGGCGGTGCGAGGCCCTCGTGCCCGCGCTCGAGGGCGCGGAGGTGGTAGCCGACCGCGTCGGGATCCGCCCGTGCCGGTCGGCGGTGCGACTGGAGGCCGAGACGATCGACGGCGTCCGCGTCGTCCACAACTACGGGCACGGGGGCTCCGGCGTGACGCTCTCGTGGGGCTGCGCCGAGGAGGTCGTCGCGCTCGTCTGAGGCGCCCCCGCCCGGTCGTTCGACGAGGCGGGGGGGAGGGCGCCGTCGCTCGGCGGTCAGGCGAGCGCCTCGACCTCCTCCGCCAGCCGCTCCCAGCGGCCCATGAGCGCCTTGAGCTCAGTTTGGGCCGTCTGGAGCCGCTCCATCGTCTTCTGGAACTCGGCCGGCTTCGCGTAGAGGTCCGGGTCGGCCATCTGCCGCTCGAGGTCGGCGACGGCGGCCTCGTGGTCCTCGACCTGCTGCTCCAGCAACTCGAGCG
>JAAXJP010000091.1:0-7720 GCA_012269805.1 Rubrivirga sp. | reverse complement strand
CGGCGGGACCGTCCCGTCCTTCATCATCCGGTAGAGCTTGTTGCGCGCCTCGGCCTCGCGCCGCTTTTCCTCCTTCGACTTCTTGCCGCCGGAGGACTTCGCCGCCGGCTTCGCAGTCGGCGTGGCGGTCGGCTCCGTCCGCCGGGGCGTCCCGGCCGAGCCGTCGCCCGAGGCGGGCGCTCCCAGCTTCGAGGCCGTCCCGTGCTCGCGCTGCCACTGCGTCTCCGAGTACGTCCCGCGGTACGTCTGGACCGTCCCCCGCTCGACGTACCAGATCGACTCGGCCACGCTGTCGATGAACGCGCGGTCGTGGGACACGAGGACGAACGTGCCGGTGTACTGGCGGAGCGCCTCGGCGAGCACGTTCTTCGAGACGATGTCGAGGTGGTTCGTCGGCTCGTCGAGGACGAGGACGTTGGCGGGGGAGAGGAGCGTGCGCGCGAGGGCCAGCCGGGAGCGCTCGCCGCCGGAGAGGACCGACACCGACTTCTCGACGTCGTCGCCAGTAAAGAGGAAGGCGCCGAGAAGGCTGCGGAGCTCGGTCTCGGAGTGCCCGCGCGACTTTTCGCGGAGCGACTGGAGGACCGTGTGGCTCGGCTCCAGCGCCTCGGCCTGGTGCTGGGCGAAGTGGGCCATCTCGGCGCGGCGGTCCTGCGTCCGCTCGCCCTCGAACGGCTCGGTCCCGAGGAGCATCCGGGCCAGCGTCGACTTGCCGGCCCCGTTCTTGCCGACGAGCGCCACCTTGTCGCCGCGCTCGAGCCCGAGCGGCCCGGCCCGGTCGAACACGGCGGTCACGCCGCCCTCCGGGGCGGGGTACGTCTTCGAGAACTCCGTGAGCTCGATGACCTGGCGGCCCGACGGCGGCGGCTCCGGGAACCGGAAGTGCATCGTCGAGGCCTCGGGCGGCGGCGGTGGGATCCGCTCCATCCGCTCCAGCATCTTGATCCGGCTCTGGGCCTGCTTCGCCTTCGTGGCCTTGGCGCGGAACCGGGCGATAAACCGCTCGGCGTCGGCGATCTCCTTTTGCTGGTTGTCGTACCGCGCCTGCCAGTGGGCCCGGCGCTCCTGTCTCGCCTCGAGGTAGAACGAGTAGTTCCCGGCGTACGCGTCGATCTGGCCGCGGATGAGGTCGGCCGTCGACGTGGTCATCCGGTCGAGGAAGTACCGGTCGTGGCTGACGAGGACGACCGCGCCGGGGTACGTCGTGAGGTAGCCCTCGAGCCAGTCGATCGACTCGATGTCGAGGTGGTTGGTCGGCTCGTCGAGGAGGAGGACGTCGGGCTGGCCGAGGAGGAGGCGGGCGAGGGCCACGCGCATCCGCCAGCCGCCGGAGAACGTGCTCAGCGGCCGGCGCATCTCCTCGTCCGAGAACCCGAGGCCGGAGAGGATGGTCGCGGCGCGGGCCTCGGCCGTGTGGGCCTCGCGGGTCACGAGGCGGTCCTGGATCCGCGAGAACCGCTCGACGAGGGCGAAGTAGGCCTCCGACGTGTGGTCCGGGTGGGCCTCCATCTGCGCGGTGAGCGCCTCGGCCTCGGCCTCGAAGCGGAGCACGTCGTCGAAGGCGTGGAGCGCCTCCTCGAGCGGCGAGATCGAGAGGTCCTCCTCCTGCGTGTCCTGGCGCAGAAAGCCGATCGTCGCGCCGCCCTCGTAGACCACCTCGCCCCCGTCGACGGACTGCTCGCCCGCGATCACGCGGAGGAGCGTCGACTTGCCGGCCCCGTTCGGCCCCACGAGCCCGGCGCGCTGTCCGGCCGTGACGGTCCAGCTCAGGCCGTCGAAAAGGACGCGCCCGCCGAAGGCGAGGTGGAGGTCGCGGAGGACGAGCATGGGCCGGGAGGGGGACGCGGGAAGCTAGCCCGCCGCTGCGGCCCCCACGGTGGGGACCGTATGAGAAGTGCGCCGACGGGGCGGGGGCGGGAACCCCCGGGAGCCGCGGGGCTCCAACGGCCGGTTGCCTTCCCCCGTGCCCGTGTCCGCTGCTCCCACCACTCTCCTCGTCGTCGACGCCGATGCCACCGTGGTCGAGGCGGGGGCCGGGGCGGCCGCCGCGCTCGGCCTGCCGGGCGAGGACCCCACGGGCCGCCCCCTCGCTGCGCTCGGCGCGCGGGCCTCCGCGCTGCTCCCGCTCGTCGAGGCGGCCCGGGCCGGCCGGCCGGCGGAGGGCGCGGAGGCCAGCGCCCTCGCGCTCGGTGAGGGCCGCGTGGTCCTGGCCCTCCCCGTCGTCGAGACGTCGCGCGCGGTCGCCGGGCTCTCGGCCACCCAGGTCCTCGACTCCATCAGCGACGCGTTCCTCGCCTTCGACGAGGAGTGGCGGTTCATCTACGTGAACGAGCGGTCGGAGGCCATCCTCGGCCGGACCGCCGAGGATCTCCTCGGCACGGTGGTCTGGGACGAGTACCCCGAAGTCGTCGGGACCCCGTTCGAGGCGGCCTACCGCCAGGCCGTCGCGACCGGCCAGCCCGTCCAAGTCGACTCGTACTACGAGCCGTTCGACATGCACTTCTCGGTCCAGGTCTACCCGTTTGCGGGGGGGCTCTCGGTGTACTACACCGACGTCACCGAGACCCGGCGGATGGAGGCCGCGCTCCGCCAGAGCGAGCGCCAGTTCCGCCAGATTGCCGAGACGCTCCCCCAGCTGGTCTGGAGCTCGCCGGCCGACGGGGTCCCGGACTACTTCAACGAGCGGTGGTACGCCTTTACCGGGATGCCCCGGCCCGACGAGGCCGACGATGAGACCGAGGCGAGGGGCAGGCATGCGGCGTGGGCCACCTACCTCCACCCCGACGACATCGAGCGCGCGCGGGCCCGCTGGCAGCACTCGCTCGACACCGGCGAGCCCTACGAGATCTCGTACCGGCTCCTCCGGACCGAGGACAAGGCTTACCGGTGGTTTATCGGCCGGGCCGATCCGCTCCTCGGGCCCGACGGCGAGATCCTCCGCTGGTTCGGGACGTGCACCGACATCGAGGACCAGAAGCGGGCCGAGGTCGCGCTCCGCGAGAGCCAAGAGCGGTTCCGCCTGGTCTCGGAGATCACGAGCGACTTCGCCTACGGCGTTCGGCTCGCTGCGGACGGCTCGCTCGTGACCGAGTGGGTCCTCGGCGCCTACGAGGAGATCCTCGGCGTCCCGGCCGAGATCGGCGGCCGGGCCGACGGCTGGGCCGAGACGCTCCACCCCGAGGACCGGGAGGCCGCGCAGGGCCGGTTCGCTCAGCTCATGGCCGGCGAGCCTATCTCCGGCGAGTACCGGATCTGCCGGCCCGACGGCACGTGCCGGTGGCTCCGCGACACCGTCCGCCCGACCCGCGGCCCCGACGGCGCCCTCACCGGCTTCGTGGGCGCGGCCAGCGACGTGACGGCTCAGGTGGAGGCCGAGCTGGCCCTGCGCCAGAGCCAGGCCCGCCTCGACATGGCCCTCGAGGGCGGGCGGATCGGGTCGTGGGAGTGGGACATCGACTCGGACGTCCTCACGCACGACGCCCGTGCGGCGGAGCTGTGGGGAACTGAGCCCGGCGCCATCACCACGGCAGACGAGTGGTTCGGGCTCATCCACCCCGAGGACGTGCCCGACCTCCGAGACCACATCGCCGAGGCGGTCGCCGAGGGCGGACGCTACGGGGCCGAGTTCCGCGTGATGCTGCCCGGCGGCGGCGTCCGCTGGCTCGCCGGGCGGGGAACCGTCGTCCCCGAGGACGGCGCGGCCGGGGTGCTGTACGGGCTCAACTTCGACGTCACCGACCGCCGCGAGCAGGAGGAGGCGCTCCGCCAGAAGAACGCCGAGATGGAGCGGTTTGCGTACACCGTGTCGCACGACCTCAAGAGCCCGCTCGTCACCATCACGGGGTTCCTCGGGCTCCTCAAGGGCCACGTCTCTGCGGGGCGGACCGAGAAGGCCGTCGCGGCTGCCGACCGGGCGCTCGGGGCCGCGGAGCGGATGGGCCGGCTGATCGAGGACCTCCTCGTCCTGAGCCGGGCCGGCCGGCCGGCCGGCGAGCCCGAGCCCGTCGACCTCGACGCGCTGGCCGGGCGCCTCGCGGGTGAGCTCCGGGGCCGGGCCGGCCAAGCCGGCGGCGTCCTCGTGGTCCGCGAGCCCCTCGGCGGCGTCGTGGCCGACAAGACGCGGCTGGCGGAGGCCCTCGAGAACCTCCTCGCCAACGCCGTCCGCTACGGCCTTGGCGGGGGCGGGACGCGCGTCGAGGTCCGAACCGAGCCGACGGCGCGGGGCGCGCTCCGGCTCGTGGTCGAGGACGACGGGCCCGGCGTGCCCGAGCCGTACCGCGACCGGGTCTTCGAGCTGTTCCAGCGGCTCGACACCGGCGGAGACGGGACCGGCGTCGGGCTGGCCGTCGTGGCCCGGGTCATGGAGGTCCTGGGGGGGCGGGCGTCGGTCGAGAGCGCCGGCGGCCCGGAGGGGCGCGAGGGCGCCCGCTTTGTCCTGACGTTCCCCCCGCAGGCCGTGGCTCGGGACCGGTCGTCGGCGACCGCCCCGTCGTTGGAACACACCTTGCACACCTCATGACGTCCATGGACACGGCCCATCCCATCGTGCCCCTCCGCATCCTTCTCGTCGAAGACGACGACGACCACGCCGAGCTGACCGCCGTCGCCCTCGAGTCGCACGACGACCGCCATCAGGCGATCCGTGCGCACGACGGCGCCGAGGCGCTCGACGTTTTGTACCAGCGCGGTGACCACGCCGGCGCGCCCCGTCCGGACCTCATCCTGCTGGACCTCAACCTGCCCCGTGTGGGCGGCCTCGAGGTGCTCGCGGCGGTGAAGCAGGACGAGTCGCTCCGCGAGATCCCCATCGTCGTCCTCACCACGAGCGACGCCGAGAGCGACCGCGTCCGGGCCTACCGCTACCACGCCAACAGCTACCTCGTCAAGCCTGTCGACTTCCCCAAGTTCGAGTCCATGATCCACGAACTGGGGAACTACTGGGCCCGCTGGAACCACCGCCCCTGACCGCATGCCCCACGCTCCCGACCCCGCCGTCCCGTCCTCGCCCGCGGACACGCCGTCCGGTCCCGACGCCGTGTTCGAGGCCGAGGTCCGGGGCGAGGCCGTCGCCGAGGTCGAAGTGGTCGAGAGCACGCCGGACCCCCTCCGGACGCTCCTGATCGAGGACGACCCCGACCACGCCGCGCTCGTCGAGGCCTACCTCGCCGACGTGGAGTCCCCGCGGATCGAGCTGTCGCACGCCTCGACGGTCGAGGCCGGGACGACCTCGCTGGAGGCCGCCCGCGACGCCGGCGTCCCGTTCCACGTCGTCCTGGCGGACCAGCAGCTCCCGGACTCGGCCTACTGGCAGACCGTCTCGCGCGTGGGCGGCGCCGCGGCGGGCGTCCCGGTCGTCGCGCTGACGTCGCTGGGCGACCTCGAGGTCGCGCTCGACGCCGTCCGGGCCGGCGCGCAGGACTACCTCGTCAAGTCGGAGCTCTCGCCGGAGCTCCTCCGGCGGACGCTCCGCTACGCCGTCGAGCGGGCCCGCCGCGACGCCGCGCTCCGGCGGACGAACGAGGCGCTCCGGCAGACGCTCCGCCACGTCCGCCAGATGCAGGCCCAGATCGTGGAGCAGGAGAAGCTGGCCGGGCTCGGGCGGCTCCTCTCGGGCGTCGCCCACGAGCTCCGCAACCCGCTCGGGCTGGCGGTCAACTCGGCCGAGGCCGTGGCCCGCGAGGCCGAGGCCCTCGAGGCCGTCTTGGGAACGGTCGAGGGCGACGCCGCTGAGCACCTCGAGGCCCTCCGCGACAACGCGGCCCGCGCCGCTCGCCAGGGCCGGCGCGCCGACGACGTCGTCCGCGCGATGTACGACCACGCGCGGGGCGTCGAGGGCGCGCTCCGGCCCGTCGACGTGGGCGGGGTCGTCCGGACGGCCGTGGCCCGCGAGACGGCCGACGACGTGACGGTCTCGACCGACATCGCGGCCGGCCTCGAGGCGGTCGGTGTGGGCTCGGCCCTGACGCGGATGCTGGCCAACCTGCTCGAGAACGCGGTCGCGGCCGCCCGCCTCGGCGACGGCCGGGTGCGCGTCGCCGCGCTCCGCGACGGCGACGAGGTGGTCGTCACGGTGGAGGACGACGGGCCCGGCTTCGACAACGCGGCGGAGGCGGTCGAGCCGTTCGTCTCGGGCTGGCGGACGGGCCGGCGGGTCGGCCTCGGGCTCCCGCTGGCCCGGGCGATCGCGGTCGGGCACGGAGGGCGGGTCGAGCTGGGTCGGTCCGAGAGGCTCGGCGGCGCGCGCGTCCGGGTGGCCCTGCCGGCGGCCGACGCCCCGCGACTCGCCCCCGACTGACCTCGCCCTCCGCCGCGCCGGACCGGCAGGTCGACGCCGTCGGGCGGGGCTAGCGAGCGAGCACCACCGGGACGGCCACCGTCCGCGTCGCGCTCGCCGCGTGGACCACGTACGTCCCGGGCGGGTGGCCCGCCCCGTCCCACCGGAGCGTGCAGCCGGACGACCCGCACCGACTCGCGTCGAGCGCCGCGACCTCCCGGCCCCGCGCGTCGAGGACGGCCGCGTGATGCCAGGCTCCAGCCGGCAGCGTCACCGTCAGCGACCGGCGGAACGGGTTGGGGAACGCCTCCGCGTCGGCGGCCAGTGGCCCGCGCTCGGAGTCGGTAATGAGCCGCCCGCCAACGGTCGCCGTGAACAGGGAGCCGTAGTTCAGCGCGGAGCCGGCCGAGATCATCCCGACGTCGCGGGCCAGTGTAACGCCGAGCTCGTCGTCGAGGACGCCCTCGACGTCGAACGAGAAGGCGATGACGTCGTGGAAGGTGCCGGCCGGGATGGTCACGGATTCGGGGCGATGGACGGTGACGACGTACTCGAACTCGCTGTACGGATCCGGCATGAGGTACGTCTCGCCGTCGGCGCGTGTGACGTCGAAAAGGAGCGCGGCGCGCCCGTCGATCCGCCCCCACACCCGCCCGGCTTCGTCAACGCGGAGCGTGTCCGTCGGGACCACGGGGAGGTCGAGGACCGCGTAGGCCGTGTCCCGGATCACGACCCGCTCCGTGATCCGGTCGGGCTCGAATCGGACGGTGTCCGGGTCCGAGAACGGGGGCTCGACGACGTAGCCGTACTCCCACACGTCGTCGTCGCCGAGGGGGAAGTAGCCTTGGCCGGCGGCCGGGAGCGCCGCGGCGGCGAGCAGGAACACGACGGCGATGCGCATCGGTCGGCAGGCGAATCGGTGCCAACGTACGGCGGCCGCCCGGCGTCAGGGGTAGGGCCTCCAGCCGGCGACCGCGCGAGCGGCGACCGCGTGCCCCCGGCTCGAGAAGTGGATTCCGTCGGACCACAAGTAGAGCGCGGAGGGGTCGTCCTCGGCCACCTCGGCGAACGCGTCGAGGAGATCGAGCGTCGGGATGCCCCGCGACTCCAGAAGGGGAACGAGGGCCTGCTGGGGCGCCCGGCTGCCCGGGCGGAGCTGTGGCTCGTACGGCGCCACGACCACGTCGAGCGGGATGCCGCGCGCCGAGAGCGTGTCGCGGATGGCCCAGAGCTGGCGGAGTGCCTGGTCGATCGGCGCCTCGGGCCGGTCCGCGGACGCGAGCGGCTCGTAGAGGACGCGGTCGTGGGCGAAGTAGCGCGCCGGTCGGTCGAGCGCGGCGTCCTTGGCCCACCGGTAGAGGCGCGAGTGGACGTTCAGCCACGCTCGGGTCTGGGCCCACAGGGTCGCCGAGGCGGGGGCGTCGGGCGCGACGAGCGGGCGGGGGG
>JAAXJP010000100.1:1023-2680 GCA_012269805.1 Rubrivirga sp. | reverse complement strand
TCCGCCCCCGTCGCCTCTTAACCGGCTCCTCCCGCGCTCCGATACCCCCCGGGCCGACCGTCCCCCCGATGCTCAACCTCCAGCAAAAGCAAAGCCTCCAGCAGAAGCTCTCGCCGCAGCAGATCCAGTACATCAAGCTGCTGCAGCTGCCGACGCTCGCGCTCGAGCAGCGGATCAAGGCCGAGCTCGAGAGCAACCCGCTCCTCGAAGAGGGCGAGGAGGAGGACGAGCTCCAGCTCGACGGCGACGACCGCGACGAGCCCATCGACACCTCCGACGACGACGACGAGCTCCCGTCGGAGACGACGGAGTCCTCGTCCGACGACGAGTTCGATTGGGACGAGTTCTTGAACGCGCCCGACGACCTCTACGGCTACAAGGCCCAGGTCGACCACTCGGCCGAGGAGGACGACCGCGAGGCGCCCATGCCCGCGGCCTCGTCGCTGGCGGAGTCGCTCCGCGAGCAGGTCAACCTCCTCGACTTCGACGAGACCGAGGAGCTCGTGGCCGACCAGATCATCGGCTCGATCGACGAGGACGGCTACCTCCGGCGGCCCGTCGAGTCGATCCTCGACGACGTCATGTTCAACTACGGCGTCGTGCTGACGGAGGACGACGTCGAGGAGGTCCTCTCGCGGATCCAGCGGCTCGACCCGGTCGGGATCGCCGCGCGCGACCTCCGCGAGTGCCTCCTCATCCAGCTCGACGCTATGGGCGACGAGGTCGACGGCCGCGAGAACGCCATCGACGTGCTCCGCGACTGCTACAAGCAGTTCACGATGAAGCACTTCGACCAGATCAAGCGGAAGCTGAACCTCGACGACACCGACCTCAAGGAGGCCTACGACCTCATCCGGAGCCTCGACCCGAAGCCGGGCGAGGGCGACTTCGCCACGCAGACCAACTACATCACGCCCGACTTTACCGTCGAGCGCGACGGCGACGACTTCCGGATCCTGCTCAACGGCCGCAACGCCCCGGAGCTCCGCGTGTCCCGGCACTACCGGAACATGTGGAACGACCTCTCGGCCAAAAAGACAAAGGGCGACGCGAAGGCCAAGGAGACGAAGGACTTCCTCAAGACCCGGATGGAGTCGGCCCGGTGGTTCATCAACTCGATCCAGCAGCGGCGGAACACGCTCCTGAAGGTGATGGAGGCCATCGTCGAGGTCCAGCACGACTTTTTCGAGCACGGCGAGGGCCACCTCAAGCCGATGATCCTCAAGGACATCGCCGACATCATCAAGATGGACATCTCGACGGTCAGCCGCGTCGTCAACGGGAAGTACGTCCAGACCGAGTACGGCGTCTACGAGCTGAAGCACTTCTTCTCGGAGGGCATCACGTCGACCGAGGGCGAGGAGGTCTCGAACAAAGAGGTCAAGGCGCTCCTCGAGCGGATCATCGCCAAGGAGGACAAGACGAAGCCGTACAGCGACCAGAAGCTGGCCGACCTTCTCGAGGAGGAGGGCTTCCCGATCGCCCGGCGGACGGTGACGAAGTACCGCGAGCAGCTGAACGTCCCGGTCGCCCGGCTCCGCAAGCAGATCGTCCTCGCGTAGGCGACCGCCGCCCGCCGCCGCCCCCCCCCCCGCGGCGGGCCGGGGGGGGGGGGGGGGGGGGCGGGGGGGCGGGGGGGGGGGGGGGGGGGGGGGGG
>JAAXJP010000100.1:0-1013 GCA_012269805.1 Rubrivirga sp. | reverse complement strand
TGTTGGGGGTTGTGCTGAACGGCCGGGTCGCCGGGCTCGGCACGCAGTTGGTCCTGGCGTTGGCGACCGCCGCCCGCCGAGCCCGCCCGCCGCGGCGCCGCGGCGGGGGAGGCTGAGGCGCCTGACTCGCGTCGTGAGCGTACGTCTCGGTGGGAGCCCGAAGCCCGCGACCCGCGTTTTAACCCCATGCCCGCCCCTACGCCCGACGACATCCGCGTGGCGGTCGACCGCCTGCTCGCGCGGCTCGGCCCGGAGGCCACCGCCGAGGGCCCGCGCGAACTCGCGATCGCGCTGGCGTTGCAGGAGGGGCTCTCGGCCGAAGAAGCGCTCGCGCGGTGCGGCGTGGACGTCCCGCCGCCCCGCCCGGCGATGGTGCCGTTCGTGCTCCTCCCGCCGGGCGCGCTCTTCTGGTGGCAGGAGCGGCGGTTCCGGAAGGTGCCGGCGCGGGCCTCGCGCGACCTCGTCCCCGGCGCGCCCAACGCCTACCCTGTCGAGGGCGGCGACGGCCGGTGGATCGCGCCTGACCAGCGCGTCGAGCGCGTCGTGACGGGCCGGCGACGGGCGGCTTAGCGGGGCGCTGCCGCTCCACTCCTCCTCTCGCCCGCGATGTGGCCGGCTGGCGCACCGGCCTCCGCCGGCGCCTCTGACCTCCAGTCGCGGATCCGCGCGGCGGACCCGTCGCCGGCCGCCGTCATCGTCCGCGCGATCGGGAGCGCGGCCACGCAGCAGCACCTCCCCGCTAGCGCCCCCGGCGCGACCGACGTCCTCACGTCTGGGGCCGACGACACATGGCGGCAGGGGCAGGAAGCGGGGGCACGGTGGGTTGGGGAACGCCCCGGGCGAAGGCTCCGCCAGGTTCTCGCTTCCTACTCCACCTCCCGGCCCCTCTTCGCCACCCTCGCGGGGCCCCTTCCCGGACCCGTGTCGAGAGCGACCAGAACGCCACCGAGGCGGACCGCCTCACGGCGAGGGTCCTCCCTCACCCGCTCGGCATGGACGGAGCGCAGCGGTGC
>JAAXJP010000413.1:8558-10849 GCA_012269805.1 Rubrivirga sp. | reverse complement strand
AGATCGCGAGGCCGCTGCCGTCGAGCGGCGGCATCCGGCCCTGGAGGAGCGGGTCGAGGTCGGCGCGCGTGGTCCAGTAGGCGGCGAGCGCGTCGGCATAGGCGCGGGCGGCCTCGGCCTCCTGGCGCTGCGCCTGGAGCACGCCGAAGACGCCCGTCTGCATCGCGTTGTACTGGCGGAGCGTCTGCGCCGAGAGCTCGGCGCGGAGCGGGAGGAGCACGGTCTGGTAGTGGAGGCCGGCGCGGCGGGCCGTCGCGAGGCGCTGCGCGAGCACGCGGGCGGCCGAGCGGACGTCGACGGCCGTGGCCTCGTAGAGCGCGCGGGCGCGGCGGAGCTCGGCGCGGCCGGCGGCGCGCGCGGCCTGCCCCTGGTCGAAGAGCGGGAGCACGACTTCGACCTCGGGACCGGCCTCCCACTCGCCCTCCATCCGCTCGATCTCGCCGCCGACCTCGAGGGCGGGGAGGACGCTCCGGACGGCGGTGATGCCGAGCCGGGCGGCGGCCGTCTCGACGTCCTGCCGGGCCGCCGCGAGGTCGAGGCTAGCCTCGACGGCGCGGCGCTCCAGTAGGGGAGCGTCGATCACCGCGCCGGGGAGGCCCGCCTCGGCGCTCGTGCGGACGAAGGGGAGCGGGCTCTCGGCCGGGATCGGAGGGAGGTCCGTCGGGAGCGTGATCGCGGCGGCGGGCCCGCTCAGGCCCATCAGCCGGACCAGCGCCTCGCGGCTCTCGGCGGCGGCGCCCTCGGCCACCAAGAGGTCGAGGCGGGCCTGCTCGTAGAGAGCCTGCTCGGCCAGGAGGTCGACGGCCGGGACGTTGCCCGCTTCGCGGAGGAGGCGGGCGGCGGTGTACCCCGCCTCGGCGTTCCGGACCACCCGCGCCTGCATTGCCAGCCGGAACCGGTCGGCCTGGGCGCGGACGTACGCCGTGCGCGTCTGGGAGGCGAGGTCGAGCACCGCGGAGGCCACGCGGAACCGGGCGCCCTCGTAGGCGCTCCGCGCGACGCGCGTCCGGAGGGGGACGAAAAAGATGTCGAGGAACTCGAACGCGACGTTGAATCCGAGGTCCGGTGCGCCGCCGTCCTTCAACGGCCATAGCGCGCGGGCGCCGAAGATGGGGTTCGACAGCAGCCCGGCCTGGACGAGCGACGCCTGCGCGACGCCGAGGTCCTCGTAGGTCGCCTGGAGCCGGCGGTTGTTGAGGAGCGCGATCTGGACGGCCGCGCCGGCCGTGAGGCTGTCAGCGAGGAGCGAGTCGACGGCGGCGCGGACCGCGGCGTCCTCGGCCGTGCCGGTCGTCCACGCGACGCGGAGGTCGGTCCGCTCGGCGAGCGTGGCCTCGACGTCATCGAAGGCGGCCTGCGGGCGGACGCCCGCGCAGCCGCCGAGGCCGACGAGCAGGGTCAGGAGGAGGGGCAGGCGGCTCATCGATGCGCCCCCAGCCCGTCGTGCTGCATCTCGGCGTCGGCCGCCGATGGGCTGGCCGCCGATGGGCCGGCCGCGTCGCGCGTCCCGCACATCGCCATCGACGTGCCGAAGTACGGGTTCTGGGCGTCGCCAGCCGGCTGGAGCCAGACGCCGCCGTCGGGCGCGTCGGCCATGCCGCAGGTGAACCGGTCGAGCCCGTACCCATCGGGCCCTCCGTTCGCCTCGACGAGCGCCGCGAGCGGGACGCTGAGGGTGCCGAACGCCGCGCGGGCCGCGTCGAGGTCGGCCGCCTCGGCGAGCGCGGCGACCGACCGTCGGACGGTCGTGACGGCGTTGGCCTCTCGATGCCAGAGGTGCGGGGCGTCCGGCGGTGCGGTCGCGGTCCAGGCGGTGACGGCCTCGGCGAGCGCGGCGGCGGCCTCGGGCGCCAGCCGGTCGGCCGCGAGCGCGTCGTGGACGGCGAGGTAGGCGTCGAGGACCGAGCGGATCGGGGCGTCGTCGGCCAGCGCCATGGGCTCGCCGACCATCGCCCCGTGATCCATCCCGGCCGTGTCGTGCCCACTACTTTCGTGGGGGGACGGACGGAGAGCGGCGGGAAGGTCCGGCTCGGGCGCGGGCGCCAGCGGCGGGGCGGAGACGACGAGCGGGGCCGCCGGCGCGGACGCCGAGGCGGGGTGGGTGGGGGCGACGGCTACGCCGGAGGGCGCGGCCCACCCGGCCCAGGCGAGGCCGAGGAGGGGGACGAGACGGAGCATGACGATCGGAGAGGACGGCGCGCGCCCAGACCTCGGGCATCACGCAGGGACACACCAGCCCCGCGGCGCTGGCGCACCGGAGTCGCGGGCCCGCGGGCGGGCGGGCCCGGGCG
>JAAXJP010000413.1:0-8548 GCA_012269805.1 Rubrivirga sp. | reverse complement strand
ACGCGACGACCGGCGGGGCGTCGGAGACGGGCGCCTCGGCGAGGCAGCACGGCGAGGCGCAGTCGTGGAGGCTGTGTCCGTCGGCGGGCGGGGGAGGCTTCTCGGCGGGCTGCTCGTGGCACGGCGGCATCTCGCCGTGGCCGATCGGCCCCTGGTCCGAGTGCTCCGTGGGCGTCTCGCCCGCCGGCATCGTGTGGCCGCCGTGCATCACGTCCGCCATCGCGTGGAGGCACGCGGCGCTGGCGGCCGGCCCCGCGAGGATCGCGAGGGCCACCGCGAACGCGGGCAGGCGGAGACGACGGAGGAGGGGGAGCACGGGGCGCCGGCTATCTTCGTGGCCAACGTACGCCCTCCCACCGTCATGTTCCGCTCGCTCGTTCTTCTCGCGTCCCTCGCCCTGCTGGCGACCCCGTCCCTCGCCCAGGCGCCGGAGGTGCTGCCCGACCTCGACGGCGACCCCGTCGTGCTCGTCGTCCACGGCGGCGCCGGGACGATCTCGCGGGCCGAGATCACCGACGCCACGGAGCGGGCCGTCCGCGGGGCGATGGAGCAGGCCCTCCGCGCGGGCCACGCCGAGATCGTGGCCGGCCGCCCGGCCCTCGACGCCGTCGCCGCCGCGATCCAGATCCTCGAGGACGACGTCGAGTTCAACGCCGGCCGCGGCGCCGTCTTCGCCGCCGACGGGACCGTCCGCCACGACGCCTCGGTCATGGACGGCGCCTCCGGGCTGGCCGGCGCCTCGACCGGGACGATGCACGTCCGCCACCCGATCCTCCTCGCGCGGCGCGTGATGGAGGCCTCGCCGCACGTGCTCCTCTCGGCCGAGGGCGCCGAGGAGTTCGCGCTCGAGCAGGGACTGGAGCTCGTCCCGAACGAGTTTTTCCACACCGAGCGCCGCCAGCAGTCGCTCCTCCGCGTCCAGGAGCGCGAGCGGTCGGCGACCGGCCTCGCCGCGCCCGACCCGGAGCCCTGGCAGATGATGGGGACCGTCGGCGCCGTCGCGCTCTCGGCCGAGGGCCACCTCGCGGCCGGGACCTCGACCGGCGGCATGACGAACAAGCGCTGGGGCCGGATTGGCGACAGCCCGATCATCGGCGCCGGGACCTACGCCGACGACGCGACGTGTGGGGTGAGCGCGACGGGACACGGCGAGTTCTTTATCCGCCTCGGCATCGCTCGCGACGTGGCTGCCCGAATGGCCTACCTCGGCGAGTCCGTCGACGAGGCCGCGACGCACGTCGTCGGCGAGACGCTGACCGAGGCGGGCGGGACCGGCGGCATCATCGCCCTCGACGCCGGGGGCAACGTGTCGATGCCGTTCAACACGGAGGGGATGTACCGCGGCTACGTCACGCGGAGCGGGCGCGTCGTGACGATGATCTACGGGGACGAGTAGGGCCGCCGGGCGAGTCGCGGGGAGTCGGGACCGGTGACTGGCAGATGACAGGGGAGGGGCCGCACCTTGCCGTCCCCAGTCCCCGACCTCATGGAGCCGCCCTACGACGTCGTCGCCGCCAGCCGGGCCCTTGCCGAGGCCGATCCTCGGATGGCAGAGACCATCGCCCGGATCGGCCCGCCGACCCTCACGCTTCGGCCCGTCGAGACGCTGCCGGGGCTGCTCCGCTCAATCGTCTTCCAGCAGCTCTCGACAAAGGCGGCGGCGACGATCCACGGCCGCGTGCTCGAGGCGTTCGGCGACGGCGAGACGCTGGACCCCGAGGCCCTCGCCGCGGCCCCAGACGAGGCTCTCCGGGCGTGTGGCCTCTCGCGGGCCAAGACGGTCGCCGCCCGCGACCTCGTCGCCCGCCACCGCGCCGGCACGCTCCCGACGCGCGCCGAACTCCTCGCCATGCCCGACGACGAGGTGGTCCGCCGGCTCACCGAGGTGCGTGGGGTCGGGCCGTGGACGGCGCAGATGGTCCTCCTCTTCAACCTCGGGCGGCCCGACGTCTGGCCGACGACCGACCTCGGCGTGCAGGAGGGGCACCGGATCATCCACGGGCTCGACGCCCGTCCGACGCCGCGCGAGATGACCACGATCGGCGAGCCCTATGCGCCGTGGCGGAGCGTCGCGGCGTGGTACGGCTGGCGGGCGGTCCACGCCGCGCGCGGGGACGAGTAGAGGCGGGGTTACGCCGGGACTCAGTGCGGGTCTAGGGGAGGCGTCGTCCCCCGCGACTCCGTCTGAGACTCATGCACCGATTTCTCCTCGCGGGACTCCTGCTGGCCGCCGGCGCCAGCGCCCAGACCAACCCCGTCCACGACGACGAGCTCTCGTGGCGGACGTACGCCGCGGAGCGCTCCGCCCGCGTCCGCGTGTTCCTGTGCGAGGACGAGCGCCGGCCACGGACCGTCGTGATCGACGAACGGGCCGGCAACGGGGGCGTCGTGACCGACGAGGCCCAGTACCTCGCCGACCTCGTCGGGCGCGAGCTCGGGTTCGACCCGACCGCGGCGACGTTCGTGTTCCGCTTTACGCCCGCCTCGTTCGTCGCCGACGCCTCCGAGCGCGGCAAGACGCTCCTGCTCCGGGCCACGTTCGGGCGGACCGGGACCGGCGCGCTCGCCTCGCCGACCTGGCGCGTCATCGGGGGCGACGACCTCGCGGAGTTGACCGACCGGGCGCTTCGCTGAGACTGACGACCGCCCCGCCGCGCGCTTCGCCCCGGGGACCGGTCCCGGGGCCGGCAGAATGGCGGTAGGATACGGGTTCCGTCGCGGGCCCCTGTGGGTCCGAACAGGCGCGTCGGAACGGACGCGCTCTCCACGCTGCATCCACAGAAACAGGAAGTTCCTGGGGAGCAAAATGGGGCCCCGCGAGTAAACGTTGTCTCAACAAACGTTCCCTCACTCAGCCCGGCTCCGCTCATGCCCGCCCTCACCGACACCCGGAAGACCCTCCGCCTCGACGAGCTCTCCGAGGCCCTCCGTATTTCCCGTCAGACGCTCGTCCGCTGGACCGACCGGGGCCTCATCAACGCCGACCTCGGCTGGGGCGTGTCCGACAGCAACCAGGAGACGCGGCTGATCGAGGTCGACGATTCGACCATCGAGTTTTTGGAGGGCTTCGCTGGTGAGTACCGCGAGGACACCGTGAGCCGGACCGAGGCCCGGCGCCTCCTCAAGCTCATCGACCGGAACCAGGTCCAGAAGCTCATCCGCCAGGGGAGCATCAAGGCCCGCAAGATCAAGGGCGAGACGCGCGTGTCCGTCGGAAGCGTCGAGGACTACCTCATGACGCTCGAGGTCGAGGAGGAGGCGTAGCGACCCCGCCCGCCTCGGCCGCCCGCCGGGCGGTCGCGGCTCTCCCGGCCAACTCGGAGTGAAGGGGCACCCGGACGGCCCCCGGCCCGTTCCGGGGGGTGTCTTCCCCGCCCGCGATGAACTTCCTTTCGAACCCGATCGTCGCCCGCCTCCTGTGGGCGCTCCCGCTCCTCCTCGTCGTCATCGCGGTCGCCACGACGCGGGCCGGGCTCGAGCAGCGGGCCGTGGCCGAGGCGGGCGAGGTCGTCGAGGCCGAGGTCACGGGGCTGACCCTCCGCGAGCGGAGCGAGATCACGACCGGCCAGGTCCACCTCCGCTACACCCCGCCCGGCGCTACGGCGGCCGTCGAGCGCGACGTCGAGCTCCCCATCATCCTCCTCAAGGAGATCGAGGTGGACCTCGCCGCGACGCCGGAGGGCGAAACGCTCCGCCTCCCGATCGTGGTCGCCGAGGGGGCCGACCAGATCGTCCTCGGGACGCACCGGCGCGGGACGTGGCTGTTGACGCTCAGCCTCGCGGCGATGGCCGCGTTCGGCGCCGTCGTGTCGGGCCTCCTCGTGGGGGGGTGGAACCGGTTCCTCGCCCGGGAGGGCGACCCGGCCCTCAAAACGGCGAGCGGCGTGCCGGCCTAGCCCGCACGCCGCTCACGGCCTACGCAGGCGGGGCGTCCTAGAAGATGACGCCGACGTGGATGAGGTGCGAGGCCTCGAGCTGCCGGAAGTCGTCGCCGGTAAAGCCGTTGAGCAGGCCGGCCGCGCTCTCGATGGGCGACGTGTCGGTCGACGCCGTCCGGAACGAGTACCCGAGCGAGGCGCCCATGGTCGTGCCGAGCAGGTTGCGCGCCTCGGTCTGGAGCATGAGCGTGTTCGTGCGGAGGCCGTAGGCGAGCGGGTCGCGGGCGCCGCCCGGCAGGCCCATCACGAAGTCGCCCTGGATGCCGGCCCCGAGCACGTACGTGCCGAACGCGCGGAGCTTGCGGGCCGGGGCGCCGTCGCCGAGCGGGACCTCGACGGCCGCCCCGAGGCCAGTCCCGAGGTCGCCCTGGGCGATGTGGATGGACGTGTCGTCGCCGGGCTGGGCCAGCGACATGTCGCCGAGGAAGTAGCGGTAGGCCGACTGGGCGCGGAGCGGGACGAACGCCGAGACCGTCGTGCCCTCGCCGAACGAGGCGACCGGGACGTTGGTCCCAAACCGCATCTCGATGCCTGTGACGGTCATCGTCTGGACCTCACCCGTCGGGGCGATCCGGTCCTCAGAGCCGTAGAAGCCGGAGAACGCCGACGCGTCGCCGTAGAACCCGAGGCTTGTGACGGTCCCGTTGTACGCGACGACGGGAGCCTCGACCCCACCCGGGTGGTAGGTCAGGTCGAGGGACTGGGGGCCGACGTCCATCGCAGCCTGCTGGGCGAACGCGGGGACGGCGAGGACGAGCGATAGAAGGATCAGGCGCATGGCAGGACGGGTGGAGCGGTGGGAGGGGTCGACGCGCGGAGGTGCGGGACCCGAAGCTGTGGCCCTCAGTATCGGTTCAACAGGAGGGGTCCTAAATCCCCTTCTGTGGACCCCGCGAGATATCCGCGTTCCGCACCGCACGGGCGCACCCCGCCCGACGACCCCATGGCCGCGTCTCGCCCTCCGCCCGGCCGTCGTCGCCGATCTCGCGGCGGCTGCGACGGAGGGCGAGGCGCTCCTCCGCCGGACGCTCCGGCCGCCGCTGATGCTCCAGAACGACACGCTCCTCGTTCTCGTCGCCGCGGGCGTCCACGAGCGGGTGACGAGCCCGACCGACGCGGTCGCCGACGCGGCGTGAGCGCGCCCGGTGATCGTTTCGCGAACCGGATCGCATCGTCCGCCTCGGTGACAACTTCGGCGCACCGGGCCGTCTCTCCACCTTGGGCCCGCGCGCGTGCTCGCACTCCCGATGCCGCCCCCGACCGGGGCGGTGCCCGCGTCGCCCGACGCCATCGCCGACGCGCTCGCCGAGCGCGGCTGGGCCGTAGTCCCCGGGTTCCTCGCCGTCGCGGAAGCCGCGTCCCTCCTCGCCGAGGGCCTCGCCCTCCGCGACGACTTCCACCGGGCCGGCGTCGGGCGCGGGTCCGACCACCAGGTCGTGGCTCAGATCCGGGGCGACGAGGTGCTCTGGCTCGACGAGCGCACCACGGCGCCCGCCCAGCGGCTCTACCTCGATCGGATGGCCGCGCTCCAGACGGCGCTCAACCGGGCGCTCTACCTCGGCCTGTTCTCGTACGAGACGCACTTTGCCGTGTACCCGCCCGGCGCGTTCTACAAGCGCCACCTCGACGCTTTCCACGGCCGCCCCGGGCGGACGCTCTCGTGCGTCCTTTACCTCAACGACGGGTGGGCCGACGCGGACGGTGGCTACCTCCGACTCTACCTCGAGGGCGCCAACCCGGAGCCGTTCGTCGACGTCCGCCCCGAGGCGGGCACGCTCGTGACGTTCCTTAGCGAGCGGTTCGAGCACGAGGTCCTGCCGGCCACGCGAGAGCGGGCCAGCGTGACGGGCTGGTTCTCAGTCCGGGTCTAGCCCGCTGCCGTCTCCCCGCGGCCCGTCCGAGGCGGGCCTACCCGAGCGCCCCGGGGTGTGTCTGGACGTAGCGGTCGAGTTGCTGGGCGGCCCGCCGCCGGACGGCACTCCGGAGAGCGGGCGCCCAGCCGAAGAGGAGGCCGGGCGCGCCGAGCGCCTGCCGGCTCCAGCGCCAAAAGCCGAACCGGTCGCGGTGCGTCCGGATGAGTCCGTCCTCGAACGTGAACGCGGCCTCGACCTCGTTGTGGACCGGTCGGCCGGTCTGAGTGAACGTGTACGTCGCGACCCAGCGCGCCGAGCCCGCGCCGTCGCGGGCTGTGATGCCGGAGACGGTCACGTCGAGGTCCTCACCGTGGGCGCAGAGCATCCGCCACATGGCGCCGGCGCGGGAGCCTCGGAGGTCGAACACCTCGTCTCGGAAGTGAACCTCCGGGTGGTAGCACGCGGCCATCGCGGCGCCATCGCGCCGGGCGAAGGCGTCGTAGAAGCGGCCGAGGAGGGCGGCGTGGGGGGGCAGCGCGGTAGCGGGGGCGGACCGCAACGTACACCGCCCGACGGCCCAGGGCGGCCGTGCGCTCGGGAGGGGCCCCATTGAACTCCGCGGCGTCGGGGCTGATACTCCCGGCGGCCTCCCGCCCCACGATGTCACGCCTCCTCGCCGTCCTGGTCCTCGTCCTCGCCGCCGCGTCCGTGCAGGCGCAGTCGCTCCCGGCCGAGGCCCGTGCCGTGCTCGGCGACTGGACCTCCTACGGCGACGACGGCCGCGAGGCCCAGGCGGTCATCCGGCTGTCGGCCGACGGCGGCCAGCTCCGCGGCCAGATCGTCCGTCTCCTCCCGACCCGGCAGTACCCCAACCCGACGTTCCGCTGCGGCGACTGTGAGGGCCGCTACGAGGGCGTCGACCTCCGCACGGTCCCTCTTTTCGAGGACATGCGCTGGGACGGTGACGAGTTCGCGGGCGGGCGGATCGTCGACCCCACCAACGCCAAGACCTACCGGGCCGTGGTGCGGCTCGACGGGGCCGACCGGCTGGAGGTCCGCGGGTTCATCGGCGTCCGTGCGCTGGGGCGGACGCAGATCTGGCGGCGGGCCCGCTAGAGGCTCTCGCAGTCCCCGCGCAGGCGGTCGAACTGCGGCGCATGAGCCCCCCCTGACCCTCTGGCCCGGAACCGAAGGCCGCGGCTGCGCCGTCCGGAGCCGTCTCCGACGGAGAGGCCCCCGGCCGACGACGGGCCACGCTTCACGCCGGTCTCTTCCGCGTGAGACCGGGCGGTCTCCGGACCGCCCCGGGGCGGAGGGGCAGCGGGCCGCCGGCACGTGCGGCGGCCGGCGTGCAGCGTGGCCGGTGCCGCGCCTATACTCTTGCTCCGAGATTCCTCCCGCGGCCGAAACGCCCCCTCCATGGCGGACCTGGAGACGACCCCCAACGGTGAGAGGCATAGTGCCCGGCATGACACGCCCCCTACGGATGCCGTAGGACGGAGGGGGGCGCCGCCCCAGTACGACACCGAGAAGGAAGGCTACGCCGGCATCTCCTCCGGCGCCCTCGACCACATCGACGACGTTCGCGCCGCCCGCGACTTCGCCGAAATGATTGTCGACACCGTCCGCGAGGGGCTCCTCGTTCTCGACCTCGACCTCCGCGTCAAGGCGGCCAACGAGTCGTTCTACCGGCACTTCGGAGTCGACCCCGAGGACACCGTCGGCCGGTTCGTCTACGACCTCGGCAACGGCCAGTGGGACATCCCCGAGCTCCGGGAGCTCCTCGAGGGGATCCTGCCCCACGAGAAGGTCTTCAACGACTACGAGGTCGAGCACGACTTCGAGGGGATCGGAAGGCGCGTCATGCTCCTCAACGCCCGGCGCCTCGACGACCACCAGCTAGTCCTGCTCGCGATCGAGGACGTGACGGAGCGGTGGGCGGGGGAGCGCGAGCTCCGGTTGCTCAACGAGACGCTCGAGGCCCGGGTGGAAGAGCGGACGCGGCAGGTCCGGGAGCTCTCGCGGGCCCTGACCTTGGCCGAGCAGGCCGAGCGGCGCCGGCTCGCCCACCTTCTCCACGACGACCTCCAGCAGGTCCTCCACGGGGCCCAGATCCAGGCCGAGGTCGGGAACGCGGAGCGGGTCGCGGCGCTCCTCGACGACGCCGTCGGGATGGCCCGGTCGCTCTCGCACGAGCTGAGCCCGCCGCTCCTGAGCGGGGAGCGCCTCGTCGACCTCCTCGACTGGGTCGCGCAACGGAAGCGGTCGCTGTACGGGCTGGACGTCAAGGTCGAGGTCGTCGGCGAGTGCCTGATGCCGGAGGAGGACCTCCGCGTGCTCGTCTACCAGCTTGTGCGGGAGCTCCTCTACAACGTGGCCAAGCACGCGGGGACTGACCGGGCGCGCGTGACGGCGGAGCGGGCGGGCCACCGGGTTCGCGTGGTGGTCGAGGACGAGGGGGTCGGGTTCGACCCGGCCACGCTGGAGGAGGTCGCGGGCGTCGGGCTGGGCCTGCCGAGCGTCCGGGATCGGCTGGAGATCGTGGGGGGGCGGCTCGACGTGGAGTCGACGCCGGGCGAGGGGACCCGGGTCGCGCTGGAGGTCCCGCTTCGATCGGAGTAACCCGTCGTCTTCGAGCAGCACCACCTCTCGCGACGAGTTCCATCCTGCCTCGGCGACTCGCTCGGCAGGGCCGCTGAGGCGACAGCCCCTCCGGGCGCGGGCACCGCAGGGAGGGGGCGGGCATGGGGCCAGGGA
>JAAXJP010000243.1 GCA_012269805.1 Rubrivirga sp. | reverse complement strand
CCCCGGGAGGGGCCCCCTCCGAGGCGCCGGGTGAGGCCGGGCGGGGTGCTAGTTTCTTCGCGCTCTCCCTCCTCTCTCCGATGCGCCGACTGCTTCTCCTCGCCTGCCTCCTCGTCGCCGCGCCCGCGCTCGCTCAGGGCGCCGCGTTCGACCCCGACACCGTCCAGGCCCGGCCGCTCGACGGCGGCAAGATGTGGCTGTTCGAGGACCCGCCGACCGAGTACTTCCAGGAGACGTACGGCTTCGCGCCCGACGAGGCGTGGTACCGCCGCGCTCGCCTCGCGTCGCTCCGGATGCCCGGCTGCTCGGCCTCGTTCGTGTCCCCGAACGGGCTCGTCCTCACCAACCACCACTGCGCGCAGCGCCACGTCGTGGCGGTCGACCAGGGCGGGGAGAACCTGCTCGACAACGGGTTCTACGCGACATCGCTCGACGAGGAGCGCCGCGTGCCCGGCCTCACCATGGACCAGCTCGTCGCCATCGACGACGTGACGGACGAGATGAGCGCGGCGGTCGACGGCGCCGAGACCGACGCCGAGCGCGAGGCGGCCTTCGAGGCGGCCGAGGCCGCCGTGACCGCGCGGCTCCTCCAGCCCTACGGCATCTCGAGCCCGGACGCCGACGCGGACGACTACGTGGTCCAGGTCGTCGGCCTCTACAACGGCGGGCGGTACTCGGCGTACACGTTCCGGCGCTACCGCGACGTCCGGCTGGCGATGGCGCCGGAGCAGGCGTTGGGCTTCTTCGGCGGCGACCCGGACAACTTCACGTACCCCCGCTACGCCGCCGACTTCGCCTTTTTCCGGATCTACGGCGACGACGGGCAGCCGGTCCAGCCGGAGGAGCACTTCCCGCTGTCGGCGGAGGGCGTCGAGGCCGGGAGCCTCGTGTTCGTCATCGGCAACCCCGGGAGCACGTCGCGCGGGCGGACGGTCGCCGAACTCGAGTTCCTCCGCGACGTCGGGCTGGGCGGGACGCTCCGCTTTATCGAGTCGCGCGAGGCCGCGCTCCGGGCCTACCTCGCGACGGGGGAGGCGCCGAGCCCGGACGAGCTCCGCAGCCAGATCTTCGGACTGAGCAACGCGCGGAAGGCGTACGGCGGCCGGCTCCGCGGGCTCTCGGATCCGTACGTCATCGCGCGTCGCGCGGCGGCCGAGCGTGACTTCCGCGACGCGAGCGCCGAGGCGGCCGCCCTCATCGACGAGCTCGCGGCGGTCCAGGCCGAGAAGCGCGAGCTCGCGCCGGCCTACCGCGTCTTCCCGACGCTCTTCAGCGGCTCGTACAGCTCGTCGCTGATGCTCCGCGCGCTCGCCCTCGCGCGGGGGGATGCCGAAGCCGTCGCGGAGGTGCCCGAGCGGCCGGAGGTCCTCGAGCGGGCCTACCTCGCCGCCCAGGTCGCCGTGCTCCGCGAGTACTACCGAGACCAGGGCGAGGCGCTCCCCGAGGCCCTCGAGGGCGGGACGGCTGAGGAGGCCGCCGACCGACTCCTCGCCGAGTCGCTCGCCGCGACCCCGTCGCCGGACCCCGAGCAGGCCGAATACGACGAGGCGGTCGCCCTCGTCCGCGGACTGCTCCCGCAGATCGAGGCCTTCCAGTCGGCCGCGGCCGGGTTTGAGGCGCGCGAGGCCGACATCGCCCGCCAGCTCGGCCGTGAGCGGTTCGCGACCTACGGCAACGCCGTTCCCCCCGACGCCACGTTCTCGCTCCGGTTCACCGACGGCGTCGTCCGCGGCTACCCGTACAACGGCACGCTCGCCCCGCCGATGACGACGATGTTCGGCCTCTACGACCGCTACCACAGCTTCTGCTCGTCGGGCGCCTCCGACCCGTGCGAGTGGGACCTCCCGGCGCGCTGGCTCGAGGCCGAGGACCGCCTCGACCTCTCGACGCCGGTCAACTTCACGTCGACCTCCGACACGATCGGCGGCAACTCGGGCTCGGGCGTCGTCAACCGCGACGGCGAGCTCGTCGGGCTCAACTTCGACCGGACCATCGAGGGCCTCGTGCGCGACTACATCTACGCGCCCGAGCGCGGCCGGAACGTGATGGTCGACACGCGGCTCGTGGTCGAGGCGCTGTCGAACGTGTACGGCCTCGACGGGCTGGTGACCGAGATCCGCGACGGCACGCTGCGGCGGTAGCGCCTCGGGTGGGTCCGCCTCGCTGCCGAGGCGGACCTACTCGACGATCCGGAGCGGGAGCGAGCGCGTGACGGTGGCGCCGGTGGCCTCGTCGGTCACGCGGAGCTCGAGCGTGACACGGTCGTCGTCCGGGCGGAGCGCCGACAGGTCGACGGCGACGGCCTCGCGGACGCCCCCGCCCTCGGTTTCCATCGTGAGGGCCGAGGCCGCGCGGCGCTCGCGGCGCCCGTCGAACAGACCGGCCAGCCCGCCCCTCGGCCCTTCCGTCGTCAGGTCGTAGGCGACGGCGTAGCGGGCGAGGCCGTCGTCGCCCGGCGTCAGGCCGTAGACCTCGAACACGACGGCGAGCGGGTCGCCGCGGCGAAGCGAGCCGCCGGTGACCGCGAACGGGAGGTAGTCGGCGAGGGTGAGCTCATTCGGGTCGGCCGCGAGCTGCTCGGCGGGGAGCGTGACCGGGAGCGCGTCGCTGGCCTCGAAGCCCGCGAGCCGGAGCGGCGCGAGCGTGTCGGCGCGGACGACCGCGCGGCGGGCGACGACGTCGCCGAAG
>JAAXJP010000123.1 GCA_012269805.1 Rubrivirga sp. | reverse complement strand
CGCCCCGTGCCCCCTGCCCCTCGCCATATCCCTCTTGCCCCATGCCCAGTCGCACCGACCGCGTCGGCCGCAGGAGCCAGCGCGAGGTGGCCGACCTCCTCCAGCAGGACTTCGGCGAGGCCAGCCAGTCGCTCGTGACCGTCACCGGCGTCCGCATGACGGACGACCTCGGGACGGCCTACGTGGACGTCTCGGTCCTCGGCGCCGACGACCGCCAGCGGAAGGCGGCGGTGGCCCGGCTCGACGCCCAGTCGTCCGAGATCCGCCACGCGCTCTCGGCCCGCATCCGCCACCAGCTCAAGCGGATGCCGGACCTCAGGTTCTTCCTCGACGAGGGCCCGCAGCGCCGCGCCCGCATGGACGAGCTGTTTGCCCAGATCGCCGCCGAGCGCGACGAGACCGGCACGGACGGCGCCGGGGCCGAGGACGAGACCCCGTCCCGCGGCGAGTACTAGGCGTGGCGGACGACCTCCGCATCGTAACCGAGGCGGCCGGCCTCGGCGACCCCGTCGCCCCAGCCGCGATCCTCGTCGACAAGCCGCAGGGGATCACGTCGTTCGGCGTCGTGAAGAAGGTCCGCTGGGCGGTCGGCGTCAAGAAGGTGGGGCACGCCGGCACGCTCGACCCGATGGCGACGGGCCTCCTGATCGTGCTCGTGGGCCGCGAGGCGACGCGTCAGCAGGACCGGTTCATGGGCCTGCCCAAGACCTACACCGCGACCGTCCGCCTCGGCCAGACCACGGCGAGCTACGACGCCGACTCCGAGGTCGAGGCTGAGGTCGACGCGTCGCACGTGACGGACGACCAGATCGAGGCCGCGCTCCAGGACTTCCGCGGCGACATCCTCCAGCGCCCGCCGGTCTACTCGGCCATCAAAAAGGGCGGCGAGCGGCTCTACAAGAAGGCCCGCCGCGGCGAGGAGGTCGAGATCGACCCGCGCCCGACGACGGTCTACGCGTTCGACGTGCTCGACCGCCGGGGCGATGACGTCGACGTCCGCGTCGAGTGCTCGAAGGGGACCTACGTTCGGTCCCTCGCGCACGACCTGGGGCAGGCGCTCGGCGTCGGCGGGCACCTCGTCGCGCTCCGCCGGGAGGCGATCGGCCCGTTCGAGGCGCGCGAGGCGTTCGGCCTCGACGCCCTCGTGGTGGCCGCCCGCGGTCCCGAAGCGCTCCGCGACGCATGACGCGCGAGCACGGCGACGACCTCACGCCGAACCCCGCCTCGGTCGTCACGACCGGGACGTTCGACGGGGTCCACCTGGGCCACCAGGCCATCGTGCGCTACCTCGTCCGCCGGGCCGCCGAGGTCGGCGGGGTGCCGACGGTGGTGACCTTCGATCCGCACCCGCGCGAGGTCCTGACCGGCCACCACATCCCGCTCCTGACCACGCTCGACGAGCGGGCCGACGCGCTCGAGGCGCTCGGCGTGGAGCGGTTCGTGGTCCTCCCGTTCTCGCGCGACCTCTCGCTCCTCGAGCCCAAAGACTACGTCGCCGACGTGCTCGTGGGCGGGGTCGGGATGCGGGAGATCGTGATCGGCTACGACCACCGGTTCGGGCGGAAGGCGCGCGGTGACCGAGCCCTGTTGGAACGCCTCGCGGACGAGCTCGGCTTCTCCGTCGACGTGATCCCCGAGCAGATTGAGGACGACGTGACGGTCTCCTCGACCGAGGTCCGGCGACTCCTGGCGGAGGCCGGCGATGCAGAACGCGCCGCGCACCTGCTGGGGCGGCCGTACCGCATCGCCGGGACCGTGGTTCGGGGCGACCAGCGGGGGCGGCAGATCGGCTACCCGACGGCCAATGTCCAGCCGGTGGACCCGCAGAAGCTCGTCCCGGCCCTCGGCGTCTACGCCGTCCGCGCCACACTCGCCGACGGCACCGAGGCGGGCGGGATGATGAATGTCGGCCGGCGTCCCACCTTCGAGGCCGACGGCGCGCGGACGATCGAGGTCCACCTGTTCGGCACGGACCGGGACCTCTACGGCCAGCGCCTCGCCGTCGACGTACTCGCGCGGCTCCGCGACGAGCGGCGGTTCGGTGGGGTCGACGAGATCGCGGCGCAACTCGGTCGGGACGCCGAGGCGGCCCGAGCCGTGCTCGCCGAGCCCGGGTCGGGCCGCCCCTCGTGAAGCTCCGGCAGAGGCCGAATACCTCCAGAGGCCGCTAGTTTGCCCCCTCCACACGACTGTCCGCCCCACCCCCGATCGACCGGGGCGACGGTCTTCTCCCGTATCGCAGATCGGCAGAGGATCGACATGATCACGAAAGACCAGAAGCAGAGCATCGTCGAAGAGCACGGTGCCAGCGGCCAGGACACGGGCAAGCCCGAGGTCCAGATCGCCATCTTCACCGCCCGCATCAACGACCTGACCGAGCACCTCAAGACCCACACGAAGGACCACGCGTCCCGGCTGGGCCTGCTCAAGATGGTCGGCAAGCGGCGCCGGCTGCTCGCCTACCTCCGCGCCTCCGACATCGAGCGCTACCGCGCGATCGTCGCAGAGCTCGGCCTCCGGCGCTAACCGTCTCGGCGGCGTCCCAGCGTGGGGCGCCGCCGTTTTTCTTCGCCCCGCCTCGGCGCAGCCGCGGGCGGACCCGGCGGAGAGTTTCGCGGGGGCGCGGCCCGCCCCGGCACCGGGCGGGGCGGCGCCCCCCCCCCGCCCCCCGCCCCGCCCGCCGGGCCGGGCCCGGG
>JAAXJP010000584.1 GCA_012269805.1 Rubrivirga sp. | reverse complement strand
GGGGTTCACGACCACGTTTTCGACCGGCGCCGACGCGCCCGCGCCCATCGCCGCCCCGCTCGCGGACGCGCCCTCACCCGAGGCTAGCGCCCCCCTCCGCCCGGTGGCGCCCGAGCCGCCGGGCGCGAGTGGCCCCGGCGGCCCGCCGGCCACCGAGGTCGTCGCGCCGCCCGCGCCCGACCCGTCGCTGCTCGCCCCCCCGGAGGACCCCTTCGGCGGGAACGACCCCGCCGACGGTCTCTTCGCCCAAGGCTACCTCGCCGACTCGAAGGGCGGCGAGGTGGTCGGCACAATCCCGCCTGCCCACCACACGCCGGACGGTCCGGCCTCTGGGGCTCCGGCGCTCCCCGCGTTCGCCCCACTCGGCGGCGGCCTGGCGCCCGACCCCGGCGTCGCGTTCCGCTCGGCGCTCGACGCCGCGTTCGCCAGCCGCGCCTCGGGCATCCCGTTCGTCGTCGTCGCCCTCCGCATGGACCCGGCCGCGCCCGACGCCACCCACTTCAGCGCCATCGAGGCCGGCCTCCGCGCCGCGCTCCGCCCATCCGACAAGGTCCTCGTCGACGCGCCGCGCAAGCGGGCCGCCGTCGTGATGCCGTCGTCCGGCGCCGAGGCCGCCCAGGCCCTCTTCGGCGGTCTCCAGGAGCACCTCCGCTCGGCCCTCGGCCCCGACGCCGACCGCGTCCTCCAGTCGGTCGCCGCCGTGACCGTCCCGGACGGCCAGCCGTTCCAGACCTCGGCCGAGCTTCTGGCCTACGCGTTCGAGGGCTAGCCCGTTGGTCCGGGCCGCCTCGGCGACGCGCTCGCCGAGGTCGGCCTAGCGGAACGGCCGCTCGCGGCCCAGGACCGCCACGAGGTCCGACACGCCGACCGGGCCGTGACGGTAGAGGAACGGCTCGCCGTAGTCGGCCCCGATGCGGTAGCCGTAGACGCGGGCGCGGGCCTCGACCCAGGCCAGGAAGCCCGGGTTCGAGATGTAGGTCTGCGGCCCGTCGTCTCCGGCCTCGGCACCCGGCTGGTGGAACTGGCTCGTGTAGCTGAGGAGCGCCTCCATCCGCCGCTCCCACACGCCCGACACGTCGACGACGAACGTCGGCTCGAAGTCGAGGGCCTGCATGTAGTGGAGGACGTGGTGCGGACGCCACGGCTCCTGCGGCGTCCCGTCGTCGTCGGCCGTCTCGATCTTGGCGAGCCCCGAGTAGAAGAGGGCGTCGACGCTGAGGGCCGTGGCGGCCCCGTGGTCCGGGTGGCGGACCTTCTCGGCGGTCGTGAGGACGATCTGCGGCCGGTGGCGGCGGACGGCCCGGATCACCTTGAGCTGATTCTCGCGCGTGTTCTGGATGTCCCCGTCGGGGATCCCGAGGTTCTCGCGGGCGGCGAGCCCCATGATCTTGGAGGCCGCCGCGGCCTCCTGAGCGCGACTCTCAGGCGTCCCGCGCGTGCCGAGTTCGCCGCGCGTAAAGTCGACGACGCCGGTCCGGTAGCCCTGGTCGGCCAGGAGGCACATCGTGCCTCCGGCGCAGAGCTCGACGTCGTCGGGGTGGGCAGCGAGGGCGAGCACGTCGAGGGGCATGGGGGCAGGGAATCAGAGAGGAGCGGGCACGGTCAGTTCCCCGATTCGCGCTCCGGGGTTCCCGGCCGGGATCGGGGCGACCGACTGGGCCGAGGCGACGGCGCCGTTCGCCGACCGCGTGCTGGCCAAGCTGGAGCGGTTCGCCCCGGGCGTCACGGAGCGCGTCGTCGGGCGGTACGCCATGAGCCCGGCCGACCTCGAGGCCCACAACGCGAACCTCCTCGGCGGCGACTCGCTAGGCGGGAGCGTCCACCTCCGACAGAACCTCGCGTTCCGCCCGTTCCCGGGCTGGACGCGCTACGAGATGCCGGTCGAGGGGCTCTACCCCTGCGGCGCCGCGACGTGGCCGGGGCCCGGCAACAGCGGGACGTCGGGCTGGCTCCTTGCCGAGCAACTCACGAGCGGCGTGCCGTGGGGCGCCGTCGCCGCGGGGACGGCTGCCGCGGGCGCGGCCGGCGCCGCCCTCTGGGCGCTCCTCGCGGGCGACGACGCCTGCCCCCTCCCGCCCCGGTCACTCGACGCGGGTGAACGTGATCCGCCCGACCGTGGTCGCCCCCAGCGGGGGGTACGCGACCGGCCCGATGGGCGCCCAGACCGCGCGGGGCGCGTCGGCGGCCGTGTAGCTGGCGCCGTCGTCGGTGCCGGCGTCCTGGACCTGGAGGTCGTAGAAGACCTCATCGGCCCAGTCGGCGTCGCCGCGCCGGAGGTCGAGGCCGCTCACGCCCACGAACCAGTCCGGGCTCGGGGCAAGCATCGTGACGACCGTCACGAGCGGACGCTCCTCGCTCACGGAGACCTCGACGCTTGCCGTCCCGGGCGACGTGGGGACCGGGTCGCCCTCGACGAAGTCGGCGCGGGCGCCGTACGCCTCGACCTCCGCGCGGAGCGGCGCTGTCGCTCCACCCTCGGCCATCGCGCGGATCCCCTCCGACGCGATCAGGCCGACCTCCCAGAACGACACGCCCGGCGCGTGGACCGCCCCCGTCAGGCGGGAAAAGTGGGCGTCGGTCGGGAACGCCTCGGGGTGCGTCTGAGCGCTCCACGTCGACTCGAACGTCACGAAGTACCGGGCGGAGTCGCGCACGGGGGCGGGCGGCGGGTCGGTCTCCGTGAGCAGCCCGCAGCCGGC
>JAAXJP010000312.1 GCA_012269805.1 Rubrivirga sp. | reverse complement strand
AATTTTGTAACGAAGCAATTATTTCACTTACTTAGAAGAGTTAACCAATGAATTACTAAGTGGAATTAATTATTGCTATTCCAAAGGAGTTAGAGCTTGAAGGGCTGCTCGAGTCTGTTTTAACCCTTTTCGAGAATAAGTTTAGGCAGATCAATATTTCTGTAAATGAACTAGAAGAGACTCAAGAGGAGGTTTTTTGCGAGAGTGTATTGCTTAGTGATGAAAATCTCGAAAATGGGATGCAGAAAGCCTTCGACTTATTCTCTGAAGGTAAAGGAGATGAGTTGAGTAAACATGTGGTAGTTTTTACAACCATACCGAATAGCAGAACAATTATTGCTGGTCCTAGTCAAAGGATTCAAGGAGTATCCTTCATCCAAGTAAATCATCCAATAACAAGTATTCTCGGATCCCCTCAATTTCCCGTAGCGTATGAGCTTGCCGTTGCTGTGCTTAGAAGTAGAGTCTACTGGTCTGATGATATCATGAGAGATTTCATTCATGATAAGGATACAAGAGGGTGTATTAATGACTTCTGCAATAAAATAGCTCAGATGGAGTTGAAAATAAAGACAGCAGATATTTGTGAAACATGTATGTCCACCTTAGTTCAATCAAAATTTCCAAGAGTATTACTCGATGACATTTTAATCGGCTTAGAAGAGGTTAGATCTGGGATGTATCGAATCTCGCAGCTCGTAGCATGGGAAGATATGCCAGAGGTTGTTTTAGAAAATCAAAAGCTTAAGATTCCATCTGAAGGAGTTGAAATTCATTTGAAACCAATGCAGTATGCACTTTATGTTCTTTATGCTCTTAATCCAAATGGAATTACAGAAGCTGAGGTCATGGAGTATTATGAATGGTTTAGTGAGTTTTACGGGGAGGTATCCTCTAGTTCAGACATGTATCAGGTTTCAGTAAAAAAATTATGCGCTGAGAAATCATCAAGTAGGATTCAGGCGCGATCTCAAATAAAGGCAGTGTTAGAGAAACGTCTTCCAACGCATTTAGCACAAAAGCTAGGATTCGATAAAAGGGATAATCCAGCTAGATATTTCATAGTTGATTCATCGGTGTTAAAAATAAATCATTGATTTAGAGTTTTTTACATACCTGTCAACGTTGACAAAACAACATAAGGGGGCATTTCCATCGGACATTTGTATCAGCAAAAGGGACGAATCCATTTGCATAATCAAAACAAAATGTCATGGTACAAAACAAAACAAACACACTCTTAAGCGCTTACGGCGCAATCAAAACAGCAGCGGCAAAAGCGGCAGGTAAGCTTAACGGAAACAAGACCGAACTAACCATGCGCTTCTACAAAGAAGATTGGACATGGTACGCTGATGTAAACGGCTGGCCAGGCCCAAAGGCGATGTGCGCAATGGTCGACGGAGCAGATGTTTTCCTAGACTATCTGTCAAACAATGGCGACGAGGTAACTCTAGACCTTAGCTTAGACCCAAAACAAGGATACGATGTGCTTAATTACAGATACCCGCATCCAGCAAACGACGGCGCATACTACTCCACCCAAATGGGCGATAGCGAACACATACTCTGGCTCTGCGGTGTAACGGAGTTTGTCTTCGGTTACATGCCGGAAGAGGTGTGGTATAGGAAATAGTTAAACCGTCAAAGTTTGTTGAAAAAGCCGCTTCTAAGCGGCTTTTTTATTCTAATGACATTTCTATCGCCTTGAATAAACAGTTTACGTCCTCTCGATTATAGTTTATGGCTTTCGTGAGTTTTGTCTTCGCACTCTTGGTGATTAAATCGTAATTTCTTTTTCTCTTGAGGTCTTTTTTCGCGTACTGTATATATCCGGAAATTTTTTGGTAGCCATAGAAAGTTTTTTGGATCTCATAATAATTGAGGATTCCATCTAGTCCCCATCCGTCTGGTTTTGATATTCTGCCTTTGAATACACCCTTCTTAAAGTATTTATGAGCGTCTTTGTACCATGAAACGGGGGAGCCGCTAAAAAACTCCAATAAGACATCTGCTTCCCTTGAAGTGAATCCAATAATAAAACGCCCTTCAACATTTATATCGTGGATGATTTTATTGGAGAATTCATCCAAACTCATACAATCAGCATTGTAATGTGATTTGCACGACGCAAAGGAATCATTCAAAAAAATCGTTTTGAATTCCCCGTCCTTCAAATACCCTACAAGTTCTGGATCGCCAACTTTTGGACCCTCGAAATCTATAATTACTGCTTTGCGTAAAATTTCGTCATCGATATAGGCAACACTTTTCTTTTCTTGCCACGATAAATCTTTATACCAGCTCATTTTAATAATTAGGTTCTAGCATCAGTCTTTGTTCCGACAACAGGATAATAAATTTCACCCCAGGCTTCTTCGGGATTATCGAGCATGATTTCTATAATTAATGGGATAAGTCTTCCAAGTAGATTAGCTGAGTCTCTTACTTGATCTCTGTTTACGCTGCTTTTATAGGTGGCACCTCCATGGATGAGTTGGTTTCTCATTTGATAGAGTCTTCTCATCACCAGTTGAATGAGTTCAACAGATCTATCTGGGTTTTGAAGCAAACGGACTGCACGTAGATTGTCTCTTTCAAATTCTTCTTTCCAACTAGAAACCTGGCCTCTTTGATAGAGCCAGTATCGCTTATAAATGTATTGGTTGTTGAGTAGAACGCGAATCATCCCTGAGAACTCAGTCCAAAAGAG
>JAAXJP010000687.1 GCA_012269805.1 Rubrivirga sp. | reverse complement strand
GACCGGGGCCGCGTCCGGCGGGCTCCACGCGGGCGTCGCGCCCGGCGCCGACCTCATCGGCTACGGCTCGGGCGGCGTGCTCCTCGTGCTCGACACGATCGGCGGGTTCGATTACGCCCTGACCCACCAGTTCCAGTACGGCATCCGCGTGATCACCAACTCGTGGGGCGGCGGCAACCGGTTCGACCCAACGCACCCCGTCAACGAGGCGAGCTACCGGGCCTTCCAGCGCGGCATCGTCACCCTCTTCTCGGCCTCGAACAGTGGCCCCGGGGCCGACACGCACAACCTCTACGCCCAGGCCCCCTGGGTGATCTCGGTCGGCGCGGCCAACAAGAACGGGACCCTCGCCGACTTCTCCAGCCGCGGCAAGAAGGGCGAGTCGGGGACCTTCCAGACCTACGACGGCCAGACCTGGACCTACGTCAACGAGCCGACGGTCGTGGCTCCGGGGGTCGACATCATCTCGGCCTGCTCGACGGGCTCGCCGCTCTGCGCGCTCGGGATCCAGCAGGACAACCCGCGCTACACCTCGATGCAGGGGACGTCGATGTCGTGCCCGCACGTGGCCGGGATCGTGGCGCTGATGCTCGAGGCGGACCCGCTGCTGAGCCCCGCCGACGTGAAGCGGATCCTCATGGAGACGGCGACCAACATGCCCGGGCGCGAGTCCTGGGAGGTCGGGGCCGGGTTCGTCAACGCCTATGCCGCGATGACCGTCGCGACCGGCCAGCGGGCTGGCTTCGGCGCGACCGTCAACGCCACGCGGACGTTCAACTCCGGCGTCGACATCGTTGTGACCGAGACGCCGCTCTCGGTCGACTACAACCCGTTGCCGGTCCTCTCGGCGGACGGCAACGTGCAGACGTTCGCCGTCCCCGAGGGCCTCAGCCTGATCACGGCGACCGTCTCGGCCGAGGGCATCCTGGGCGAGACCGGCAATCCCATCTACCCCGTCCTCATCGCGCCCGACGGGACCGAATACTCGGCCGGGACGACGCTCCTCTTCCCGCTCGAGTACAATCGCGTCCAGACCGTCTCGAACCCGATGCCGGGCGAGTGGACGGTCGAGATCCGTGGGATCCAGAACGGGACCGGCCAGAACGTGGTGTCGTTCCCGGAACAGGTCGAGGGCACGCTCGCCTTCGCCCGCGTGAACGGGCTCGTCGGGGCCGGCGACATCGCGGGCCACCCGGCCGCCGGCGCCATCGAGGGCGCCCTCGGCGCCCGGCTCCTCGACGGTTTCGCCGACGGGACCATGCGCCCGGACGCGCCCCTCACGCGCGGCCAACTCGCCGAGTACCTCGTGATGGGCGGCGCCATCCGCCAGGCCCTCCCCATCGACGGGTCCATCACGTTCGGCGACGTGCCCGCGTCGCTGGCGCCGTTCGCCGAGGCCGTCTCCGTGCGAGGCGGGGCGCTCCGTGATGGGCGCCAGTTCTTCGACCCGGTCGTCCGCTCGGCGGGCGGGACGTTCGACGCCGACGGCGGCGTGACCCGCGCTGAGCTCGCGTACTCGCTCGTGCAGACGCTCGCCGGCCAGGGCCTCGCGTCCGAGATCAACGCCTCCGGCGCCGACGTGACGGTCCGGTTCGGCGACGAAGTCATCGTCCTCGACGACCAGCACGAGATCCCGGCCGAGCTCCGTGGGTACGTCCAGATCGCGCTCGAACTGGGCGTGCTCAACGCCCGGTTCGCAGTCTCGCAAGGGCCGTTCGACCTTGAGCCGACGATCACGGCCACGTTCTCCCCGAACGAGCCCGTGTCCCGCGGACAGTACGCCGTGAGCGCCTTCGCGGCCCACCAGCACTACCTCGCGGGTGTGTCGTACGCGGCGGGCAGCGCGGGCGACCAGAACGCGGCTCTCCCGGCACTCGCCCAAACGGCGACGTCAGGCGACGGGGCGGACGTGTTCGACCTCGCCGCCAGCGCGCCGAACCCGGTTGCCTCGGCGTCGCGGATCGCGTTCTCCCTCGCCGAGGCTGGCCCGGCCCGGCTCGCCGTCTACGACCTCCTCGGCCGCGAGGTCGCCGTCCTCGCCGACGGCACGCTCGAGGCCGGAGCCCACGAGGTCCGGCTCGACGCATCGGGCCTCGCGACCGGCGCCTACGTCTACCGGCTCACGGCCGGGGACCAGTCGCTCGTCCGCCAGCTGACGGTGGTGAGGTAACCCCCGGCAGACGACCGAGCGCGCGGGGCGCGGCCACCACGGTCGCGCCCCGCGCTGTTCCGGGGCGGCTGCTCGGTCCGACTCGACCCCGAGGCTGGGTGAATCCCCGGGATACCGCCCGGGGGGTACGGGGCCCGGCGCGGCCGTCGATACCCGACAGGCTTGGAGCCCACCGGCTCCTCCACCACAGCGCCGTTCATGTTCACTCTGTCCCTGGCCGTCGCCCTGGCGGCGCTCGCCCTGTCCGTCCGGTTCTTCCGTCGCGCGCGGGGAGGGGAGCCGGCCGACCTGCCGCCCCACCACCCCTCGCTCCCGACGCTCGGCGAGTCGAGGCGAGACGGCTGACGACCCCTAGCGGCCCCGGGCTTTGTCGAAGGCGTCGGCCAGCCGCTCGCCGGCCTCGCGGTCGAACTGCTCCAGCATCGGCTGGTCGTCGTTGCGCGAGCCGTTGAACGGCGACTCCTCCCCGTCCGCCATCTCGATCACGACCCGGCCGCTCTCGTAGCGGACGTCGCGGACCTCGTCGAGCGGGACGCTCACGGCCATCGCGAGGC
>JAAXJP010000678.1 GCA_012269805.1 Rubrivirga sp. | reverse complement strand
GATCGACGCGATCCACGACGGGTCGCTAAAGGCGCTTTTCCTGGTAGGGGAGGAAATCGCTTTGGTCGACGCCAACGCGCACTACGTCCAGGACGCGCTCGCGAAGCTCGACTTTTTCTGCGTCCAGGAGATCTTCTTTTCGAAGTCGGCCGAGTTCGCGGACGTGGTGCTGGCGGCCTCGCCCAGCCTCGAGAAAGCGGGGACGTTCACGAACACCGAGCGCCGGATCCAGCGGCTCTACAAGGCCCTCGACCCGCTCGGCGACTCCCGCCCGGACTGGGAGATTCTGACCGACCTCGCCCACCAACTCGGCCACGACTGGGGCTACACGCACCCGTCGGAGATCATGGACGAGATCGCGGCGACGACCCCGATGTTCGCCGGCGTCACGTACGCCCGCCTCGCCGGCTACCGGTCGCTCTGCTGGCCCGTCGCCGAAGACGGCACCGACACGCCGCTCCTCTACACCGACGAGTTCCACCTCCCGGAGGGCAAGGCGCGGCTGTACCCGCTCGAGTGGACCGAGCCGAGCGACCAGCCCGACGACGAGTACGACCTCCACCTCAACTCGGGCCGCAACCTCGAGCACTTCCACGTTGGCAACCAGACGCACAAGTCGGCCGGGCTCAACTCGATCATCCCGGACACCTACGTCGAGGTCTCCCACGAGCTCGCCGAGGCGCGGGGGGTGGCGACCGGCGACTGGGTCCGCCTCGTGTCGCGGCGCGGCGCGGTGCGGGTGCAGGTGTTGGTGAGCGACCAGGTCCGAGACGGCGAGCTGTTCATGCCGCTGTCGTCGTCGCTCCACGCCGTCAACTACCTCACGTCGAACGAGGTCGACCCCGACAGCCACACGCCGGCGTACAAGGAGTTGGCGGTCAAGATGGAGGTGCTCGACGGGGCCGTGCCCGAGCGCCGCCGCCGGCCGGTCAAGCCGGGCTTCCACCGCTACGGCTCGCCCACGCCCCAGCACGGCGTCGAGGTCGAGCGGAAGTGGGCGCGCCCCGACTACGCGCTCCCCGTCCTCCCACACCCGCCTGTGGGGTACGCGAGTGACGGGTAAAGGGTGATGAGTGATGAGAGTCTTCCCCCTTACCCTTCACCCATAACCCGTCACCCGCCATGGCCCAGCCCCTCTCCTAGTCGCCGCCGCCGGCCCCGCCTGGCCAAGACGCCTTCACCGCCGAGGACGACCTCCGACGGCTGCTCGACACGCTTCACGAGTCGGGCACGCTCCGCGTGCTGAACGGGCTGCTGGCCCAGTTCCAGGACGTGATGGCCGTCGTGCTGGCGGGCCTCAACACGGACGAGGGGCGCGCCGGGCTGGCCAACCTCCTCACGCTCGCGAAGCTGCTCGGCAGGCTCGACGCCGACGGCCTCGACCGGTTCGTGGCCGCGCTCGACCGCGCGCTCGACGCGGCCGGCGAGCGGATCGACCAGACCGACGACGCGCCGGGCTCGCTGTCGGTCCTCGCCAAGCTCCGCGACCCCGACGTCCGGCGCGGGCTCGACGCGACGCTCACGCTCCTCGGAACGCTCGGGAAGCAGCTCCACGACCCGCAGCCGCCGGTCCACTCGAACCACGACGGGCGCGACGGCGCCCAACCCGAATGACCCCGCCCGCCTCGGTGACGAACGGGACGGCCCCGGAGGCCGCTGCGGAAGCGGCGCGGGCCGCGCGGGCCGTCCGCGAGGTGCCCGTCGTCCGCGTGCGCGGCGACGACGCCGAAAACAGCCACGACCGGCTGGCGGCCGAGGAGCCGCTCGAGATCCGCCTGAAGATGGGGGGCGGGCGCGACGCGCGCGTCCAGCGCCTCGCCGGCACGATGCGGACGCCTGGCGACGACGCGGCGCTCGCCCTCGGGTTTTTGCACGGCGAGCACGTCGTCCGCTCGCCCGACGACGTGCTCGACGTGGCGCACACGCCCGTCCAGGGGGGCCGGCGCGACCCGAACGTCGTCGTCGTCACGCTCGCCGACGGCGTCCGCGTCGACGTGAAGCGGCTGGAGCGGCACGTCTACACGACCTCGTCGTGCGGCGTCTGCGGGAAGGCGTCGCTGGAGGCCGTCGCCACCGTCGGCGCGCCGGCGCTTCCGGCGGGGCCGTCGCTCCTCCCCGCCACCGTGCACGCCCTGCCCGACGCACTCCGTCAGGCGCAGGACGTGTTCGAGCTGACGGGCGGGCTCCACGCCGCCGCCCTCTTTACCGAAGCGGGCGACCTCGTCCGCGTGCGCGAGGACGTGGGGCGGCACAACGCGGTCGACAAGCTGGTCGGCTCCTTTCTCGCAGCCGGCGCGGCGGTGCCGGCCGAGCACGGCGTCCTCGTCAGCGGGCGGGCGTCGTTCGAGCTCGTCCAGAAGGCGCTGATGGCGGGCGTCCCGGTGCTCGCCGCCGTCGGCGCCCCGTCGTCGCTGGCGGTCGACCTCGCCGAGGCGCACGGGATGACGCTGCTCGGGTTCGTCCGCGACGGCCGGTTCAACGTCTACGCCGGCGCCGCGCGGATCGCGGAGCCGACCGACTGACCCGACCCGCCTCGGTGACTTTCCTAAACGGGGCCGAAGGGCCGAGGCGGACGGGGCCGGCGTAGACTGCGCGGCCCCTCCCTACCCCTCGTGCCCGACGCCCCCTCCGACCTCGACCGCGACCTCGCGGACGCCGCCCTCATGCGGGGGCGGGACGCCGACGACCCGGCGCCGCCCCCGCCGCGGCTCCAGCGGCCGGGCCT
>JAAXJP010000480.1 GCA_012269805.1 Rubrivirga sp. | reverse complement strand
GATGGAAACCCTGTAGAATGCTTGTCGTCCGCCCCGCCGGCCCCGCCGACCTCGGCCTAGACCGCGCCGGCGGCGTCAAGCGCTACCGCGAGGGCGACGCCACGCGCGACGTCCTCAAGGGCGCCGACCTCCGGATGGAGCGGGGGGCCGTCGGCGCGCTCGTCGGCCGGAGCGGGGCCGGCAAGTCGACGCTGCTCAACCTCGTCTCGGGCATCGACCGGCCCGACGGCGGGACCGTCACCGTCGACGGCGTCTCACTCGGCGCCCTGTCGGAAAAGGAGCGGACCCTCTTCCGGCGCCGCCACGTCGGGTTCGTGTTCCAGTTCTACAACCTCGTCCCGACGTTGACCGTCGCCGAGAACGTCCGCTTCCTCCTCGACCTCGACGGCGCGCCCGACGCCGAGGCCCGCGCGCGGGCGCTGCTCGAGGAGGTCGAGCTCGAGGACCGCGCCGACGCGTTCCCGGACCGGCTCTCGGGCGGCGAGCAGCAGCGCGTGGCGCTCGCCCGCGCGCTCGCCCACGACCCCGCGCTCGTCCTCGCCGACGAGCCGACCGGCGACCTCGACGCGCGGACGGGCGCCCGCATCCTCGATCTGCTGGAGCGGATGACGCGCGAGCGCGGCCGGTCGCTCCTCATGGTCACCCACGACGAGTCGACGCTCGACCGCGTCGACGTCGTGTACCGGCTGGCGGACGGGCTCGTCGAGCGCCAGCCGGGCGGTCGGGCCTGACGCTGTCCGCCTCGATGCCGAGGTGGAGGGAGTATGAGGGTGTGGGAGTGGCGATTCTGGTTCGTCAGGGCCCCCACTCCCATCCACCCACACGCCGTTCGCTCTAGGTCGGGTCCTCCGAGAGCCGCGTCGTGTGGACCTCGGGCGTCTCGGCGGTCGTATCGATGTGGAGCTCCTTGAGCTGCTCGGCGTCGACGTAGTCGGGCGCGCTCGACATGAGTTCGGTCGCCTGCTGCGTCTTGGGGAACGCGATGACGTCGCGGAGCGACTGGGCGCCGGTCAGGAGCATCACGAGGCGGTCGAGGCCGAGGGCGATGCCGCCGTGCGGCGGGGCCCCGTACTTGAGCGCGTCGAGGAGGAACCCGAACCGCCGCTGGGCCTCCTCGGCGTCGATCCCGAGGAGCTCAAACATCCGGCTCTGGACGTCCGAGCGGTGGATGCGGATCGAGCCGCCGCCGATCTCGGACCCGTTGAGCACGAGGTCGTACGCCTGGCTCCGTACGGCGCCGGGGTCGCTCTGGAGCTTCCCGATGTCCTCGCCGGTCGGCGCCGTGAAGGGGTGGTGCATGGCGTGGTAGCGCCCCGACTCCTCGTCCCACGCGAGGAGCGGGAAGTCCGTCACCCAGAGGAACTCCCACGGGCCGTCGGCGCCCTCCGGGACGAGCCCGGTCTCCTTCGCCAGGTGGAGGCGGAGGCTGCCCATCTGCTCGAAGACGGTGGGCTGCGGGCCCGCCAGCACGAGCACGAGGTCGCCCGCCTCGGCCCCGACGGCGTCGATCACGGCCTGCATCTTGTCGCGGGCGAACACCTTGTCCTTGACCGACTGGCTAAAGTCGGAGCCGTCGCTCGGGAGCTTGGCGTAGAAGAGGCCGCCGGCGCCGATCTGCTTGCGGACGACGTCCTTGTCGAGCTTGTCCATCGGCTTCCGGCCGCGGTCGCCCTCGCCCTCGACGCGGATCGCGACGACGGCCCCGCCGTCGGCGAGGATCGAGTCGAACACCTTGAACCCGGAGCCCTCGACCTGCTCGGACACGTCGGCGATCTCCATGCCGAAGCGGAGGTCCGGCTTGTCGGAGCCGAAGCGGCGGATGGCCTCGGCGTACGGCATCCGCGGGAACGGCGTCGCGACCTCGATCCCGCGCGTGTCCTTCCAGACCTGGGCGATGAGGCCCTCGACGAGGCCGTAGATGGTTTCCTCGGTCGCGAACGCCATCTCGACGTCGATCTGGGTGAACTCCGGCTGGCGGTCGGCGCGGAGGTCCTCGTCGCGGAAGCACTTCGTGATCTGGACGTACCGGTCGAACCCGGCCATCATCAGGATCTGCTTGTACGTCTGCGGGCTCTGCGGGAGCGCGTAGAACCGGCCGGGGTGGACGCGGCTCGGCACGAGGTAGTCGCGCGCGCCCTCCGGCGTCGACTTCATGAGGACCGGCGTCTCGACCTCGGCGAAGTCGTGGTCGTGGAAGTAGCTCCGGACGCTCTGGTAGAGGCGCGAGCGCAGCATGAGGTTGCGCTGGAGCTTCGCCTTGCGGAGGGCGAGGTAGCGGTACTGGAGCGCGAGGTCCTCGCCCGGCCGCGTCGCCTTCGGGTCGTTCTCGGACACGACGAACGGCGTGGGCTCAGAGACGGCCAGCACCTCGACGTCGGACACGTAGACCTCGACGTCGCCCGTCGCCATGTCCGGGTTCTTCCGCTCGCGGACGCGGACCTCGCCCCGGACCGAGATCACGTCCTCCATGCGGAGCTTCTCGGCGAGCGCCGCCAGGTCGGCGTTGAGCTCGGGCGAGAAGACGAGCTGCGTGAGGCCGTAGCGGTCGCGGAGGTCGACAAAGTTGAGCCCGCCGAAGTTGCGGAGCTGGTCGACCCAGCCCTTGAGCACGACGGTCCGGCCGGCGTCGCCCTCGCGGAGCGCGCCGCACGTGTCGGTACGGTCGCCGTGGGTGGGGGCGTCGATGGGGGTCAGGCGGGCGTCGGCCATGGGTCTGCGAGGGGAGG
>JAAXJP010000271.1 GCA_012269805.1 Rubrivirga sp. | reverse complement strand
GGGTGGAGGGGGGGAGGAGCAGGGAGGCCCGGACGCCGCTGTCGGTGGGCGCGACGGTGAGCGAGGCGCGGGGGCCGTAGAGGAGGCGGAGGCGGTCGTGGACGTTGCTGAGGCCGACGCCGTAGACGGCCCCGCCGGGGGCGAGGCCGGCGCCGGTGTCCTCGACGACGACCTCCACCCGGTCGGCCGCGCGGCGGGCGCGGACGGTCACGGACCCGCCGCCGCGTTTGCGCTCGACGCCGTGCTTGACGGCGTTCTCAACGAGGGTCTGAACGGCGAACGCCGGCACGGCCGTATCCACGACCCCCTCGTCCACGTCGACGTCGACCTCGAGCGCGTCGCCGAACCGGGCCTCCTCGACGTGGAGGTACCGGCGGACGAGGCGGAGTTCGTCGCGAAGCGGGACGAGCGCCTGGCCGCTCGCGTTGAGGACGTCGCGGAAAAGGGCCGCGAGGTGCTCCACGGTCTCCTCGGCCTGGCCGGGCTTGTCGCGGATCAGCGCGGCGACCGTGTTGAGCGCGTTGAACAGGAAGTGCGGGTTGATCTGCGCCCGGAGCGCGGCCATCTCGGCCTCGGACGTCTGACGGACGAGGGCGCGCTCGCGCTCGATCAGCCGGAGCCGCTCGACCGCGAGCGCGAGCTGGCCCGCCAGCGCCCGAAGCTCGGCGACGTCCTCGGTGTTGTAGACGGCGAACCGCCGCGCCTTCCGCCCGAGCACGAGGAGGCCGACCGGGGCCCCGCGGCCGGTCGTGACGGGGACGGCGAGCGCGGCGCCGAGGCGGGCGAGCCGATCCGACAGCCCGCGCGGTAGGTCGGCCTCGTTGAGCTCTTCATTGCGGGACCACACCCGGCCTTCGGTTCGGAGACGGGCCCACACGCGATCGAGCTCGGCCTCCGTGAACGACGGCGGCTCGGGCTGAAACGTCGCCCGGACCCACCGCTCGTCGGGCGTCCCGCGCGCCGCGTGGAGGAACACGACGGCCGAGCGGACGCCGAGCGCTTCGCCGATCGCCTCCGCCGCCCCGGCCGCGAGGGCGTCGACGTCCACGTGGGCGCCCAGCTCGTCTCCGAACCGATCGAGCCGCTGCCGAGCGCGCTGCCGGCGCGTCCGGAACCCCCGCTGGATCGTGTCCCGATAGGGGAGCGCCACGCGCTCGGCGAGCAGCAGGAGGGCCACGACGAGGAGCCCGAGGGCAAGGGGGTGCGACCCCCCGGGCAGCACGGCGTCGAGAAGCGCCGACCCGAGGACGATGACCGCGAAGGCGACGCCCAGCATGGACACCGTCGTGAGCCCCTTGAGGAGGAGGGCGTCGAACGGCCCGTAGCGGAGCGACGCGTACGACACCAGCGCGACGGGGAGCAGCGACAGCAGCTGAAAGGCGACCACGAACCAGGCCGTGACGACCTCCGCCTCGCGAGGCCCTGGGCCGAGGCGGGTCAACACGAGGGCGGCCCCGAGGACGGCCACGCCGCACACGACCGCGCTCCCGACGCGGCTCCACCGCTGGGGCGCGGGCCCTGGCTCGGCCAGAGCCCCCGGCGGCCGGAGGGCCACGAGCCCCGTCGCAGCGGCGACGTAGACGCAGACGTAGAACAGGATCGGGACCGCGAACCCGTCGGCCGGGAGCGGGCCGGCGTGGCCGGCGAGGGTGGCGGTGGACACCCCGAGGCCGAGGGTCGCGGCCGGAACTGCGAGCAGCCAGCGGCTCCGACCGAGCGCCATTACCGCGTCGCGGGTCCGGAGGCTCTGGTCGAGCAAGAGCGCCGGGTAGGTGATCCACCCGGCCAGCGCGGCCAGCGTGAGCACGTCGAAGGCCACGCGCTCGAGCGTCGCGTCGGCCGGGGGCGCGCCGAACAGGGACACCCAGACCCAGCGCACGAGGTTGACGCCGACCCAAAGGAACGCCGCGCCGATCAGGCGGCGGGACCGCCGCGCGCGCGGGCTCCGGGGCGCCAACGGGGCGACCGTCAGGTAGGCCAGGAGGTGGAGAAACGCGACGACCCCGAAGCCCCACCCCGTCGCCACCCAGAGCGTCCTCCCGAGCGGGTAGAGGAACGTCGGGTACCGGTCAATGCGGACCTCGATGGCCCGCTTGACCCCCTCGCGGTCGAGGACGTACGTCAGCACCGTCCCCGTGGCCCGTTCGATTTGGGTCCGCGCGGCGGCCGAGGTTTCGACCTCGAGGTAGTCGATGGCCCGGAGCCGGTCGCCCTCGCGGACGCCCGCCCGGCTGGCCGATGCGCGGGGCAGCACGTACGCGGCCTCGACGCCCGCCTCGGTGTCGGCCCAGCGGACGCCGTCGTACCCGGGAGCGGTCGTCTGCGTGAGCGGGAGGCCGACGTCGCGGAGGTACTCGGCCCAGCTCAGGGCGAGCGACGCGAGCGGGAGCAGGGCCAGCCCGGCGAGCGCCACGGCCAGCCCGCGAGCGAGCCACTGGCGCGACGGTCGGGTCATGCTCGGAATCTAGACCGGCCCCGAGGCGTGGCAGGGGCATGACTTCTTCTCTCGTCGACACCCACGTCCACCTCTACGCCGACGCCTACGACGCCGACCGCGACGCCGTGGTCGCTCGCGCTCGCGGCGCCGGGGTCACCCAACTCATCCTCCCCGCCGTCGACCTCGACTCGATTGCGGACGTGCTCGAGCTCAGCGACCGCCACGACGGCGTGTTCGGGATGGCCGGCATCCATCCGACCTACGTCGCCGACGCGCCGGCGAATGCGGCCACCCAGATCG
>JAAXJP010000009.1 GCA_012269805.1 Rubrivirga sp. | reverse complement strand
ACTTATACAATGTAGTGAGACACTCTACGATAAATTTGTATTTTGCATTTTGTAGGGTATGAATGTTAAGAACTATGATGAATGAGAACTACGATTACTTCATACAATGGATTGAGGACATAGATTCTATCTCTGATTACGATAGGAAGAGACTCTATGAGTTAAGAAATCACAATCGTAATAGGAACAAACACCTCTCTTGGATAGAGAAGAATGAGGAACGGATTGAGAAGGAACTTCAAGAACTGAAGAGACGTAAACAAATGGTTCGGAAGTGGGAGATGAAAGAGAAGGAAGTGTTTGATGAAATCGTGTTCTTGAAGAAAGTGATAATCCCTACACTCACCATTTACAAGAAAGACGATTCACCGAAGTCTGTCAAAGACATAAATATGAGACACTACAAACGGAAGACTTACAAGGGAAAACCCTTGAAAAGAAGGTTTGTATGGTATTGTCAGGTTAGAGTGAAAACGTTGTCTCACAATTTGTATCAGAGAAGTATCTACCTCGGTTCAACCGAGAAGATTGTGAAGGTTCTCAACTGGTATAAAGATGAAGACAAGAAAACGAGGTCTGATAATCAGATTAAGATTCAGATGAGTCATTTGTTGTTAGAGTTCCTTCAACCCCTTTTAATGGACGGATGGGACAACTTTGAGTTTCAGGACATAAAGTTTGATAAGGTCATACTTCCATACTTAGGAAAGAAGAAGGGGACTTTATTCTCAGACTGAAAAATTGACTCCGATATGAAAAAGAGTGACTTCTAATGGTCACCCTTTCTTTTTGTTTGGTTAACAAGAAAATACCCCACCCCTGACCTACTTAATAGGGGATGTTGTTCGTTATACGTACTTTTTGTAAAAGTTCGTCTTGGTTCGATGGATTACAGTTAGGTTTAATAGTTCACTAAATCAATAAATTATGAAAAGTTTTAAGGTTATTTTCTCCACATTGATTCTTGTCCATTTGACAGGATGTTCTTCACCAGTGGAATACTCATTAGACGAAGTTACCATAAGGAGTGGAACTTATTTTCGTTACGATGATGATAACTCTCAACATCCTCATAAGATTGAAATAAACGGAGACTCGACTTTAACGTATACAAATCCCAACAATGTTAGAACTAATGGAAGGATTCAGGTTTCATACGACGGTAAGTTAAGAATTGGAACAGAGGAACCGTTGTTTCACGTCTGGGTGATAGTAAAATCTGAGGACGATGGATTTTATCTTCACAGTCATGAAGAAAAATGGGTTCGTCAATGACCATTTGTTAATTAAAGTATAGGTCACCCTAAAAGGTGACCTTTTTCTTTTCGTTCAATCCATATCGAAATACCCCACCCCCTAAATGGTCTTACTCAACCTACTCCACCAGTCAGTTTTGTTTTCGAGTTGTTCTTCTTTTATATCTATTGAGTCTTGGAGATGGAAGTAAGGATTCAACTTCCCTTCTTTGATGAGTTGTTCAGAGGTAACGAGATACTTTTCTCGTATCCTTTTGTTTAGTCGTTTCTTTCTACTCATAGTCAATCGGTTACTCTTTAAGATACGAAAAACCTCAGTCTTTATCAAGAATACAGATGGTTTTTATAACTTCGGTAGAAGACCAATTAACCACTTTTGAGTTATGATTCATAGACGATTGACAATCGGTCAACTTTATTCGAAGGTTGAATTGTCTGAAGTTTTAGAAAAACCAAAATTATCCAAGGTTAGAGAGGGAGTTTACAACTTCTCTAATAAGGAGACAATGTTCTTTGTTACCCTTGAAAAGGATGGTATGGAGGAAAGGTTTCATTTTGACGATTTTTTCGAGGGAGATTATTTTCATTGGGACTCTCAAACCGTCCAGAGTATTACCTCACCGAAAATTCAAGAGATAGTTAATGGGGTGAGAATTCCTCATCTATTTGTTAGAGTTCGGAAAAAAGTAAGAAGTCGAACACAAAGGTTTGTTTATTGTGGAAGATTAAAATTTATTGAATCGGAAGACGGTACTTCTTACCCTGTTCATATGATTTACCAGAACATTGATTATATCGACGATACTTTAGACGAAAGACTGTTGGAAGTTTATAACTGGACTCCTCAGAAGATAGGTAAGACTACCAAATCCAAAATTTCCAAAAAAAACATTATATCAGAAGAAAGAAGAAAGAACTACAAGAAACCAAACAAAACAGAAAGGACAGGTCTTGTAACTTCAAGGGTTGGTCAAGGTTACTACAGACGAGAAGTGAGGGATAAGTGGAACAATAGATGTCCTGTTACGAATTGTCAAGTTCTGAGTGTTTTGATTTCTTCACATATCGTTCCGTGGTCAGAAAGTAACGATGATGAAAGGTTAGATGTCGAAAACGGAATACTATTATCTCCTAATGTTGATTCATTATTTGACCGACACTTGATTTCATTTTCTGATGAAGGTGATTTGTTGTTTCGAGATGAGATGATAGAAGAACTACAGAAACTTGGGATAAACACACAGATTAAGATTCCAATTTCTAACGGTATGAAACCCTATCTAAGAAGACATAGAGAGAAGTTTAATGGACTTAATTGATGTGGTCTGTGGTATTATTACCTCTAACGATAAGATTTTAATCACCCAAAGAGGTGATGAAAAACATTTCGGTTTATGGGAGTTTCCCGGGGGAAAGGTGATTGATGGAGAGACAATTTTCAAATCTATGCAAAGAGAAGTTAAAGAAGAATTGTCCATAGG
>JAAXJP010000267.1 GCA_012269805.1 Rubrivirga sp. | reverse complement strand
CCGTCAGCGGGCGACCCCAGACCGGGCGGGGGCGGGGGCCGGCGGGGTCCTACGCGAAACCGAGCCGCGAGGCTTCCTCTGTCATCCCGTCGATCACGATTTGGATCAGCTCTCCCAACTCGAGGCCCAGCTCGTCGGCACCCTGCTGGATGTCCTCGCGGGAGACGGCGGCGGCGAACCGCTTGTCCTTCAGCTTCTTCTTGACCGAGCGCACCGTCATCCCGTCGAGCCCGGTCGGGCGGACGTGGGCGACCGCCGTCACGAAGCCGGCCAGCTCGTCGACGGCGAAGAGGGCCTTGGCCATCTCGGTCTCGCGGGGGACGCCGAGGTAGGGCGCGTGCCCCAGGATGGCCGTCCGGATCTCCTCGGGGTACCCGAGCCGCTCCAGCGCCGCGACGCCGACCGTCGGGTGCTCGTCGAGCGACGGGTGCTTTTCGTAGTCGAGGTCGTGGAGGAGCCCGGCGATCCGCCACGCCTCGACGTCGCCGTCGCGCCGGCGCGCCATCTCGGCCATGGCCGCCTCGACCGCGTATCCGTGGCGGCGGAGGCTGTCGGTCTCGGTCCACTCGTGGAACAGGGCGCGGGCGTCGTCGAGGGTCGGCATCAGTCGGTATCGCGGATCCGGGTGAGATGCGAGGCGACGACCTGCCACCGGCCGTCGCGCCAGAGCCAGGTGTCGGTGTACCGGGAGCGCCGGACGATCCCGGGCCCCTCGGACACGTAGACGCCCTGGAGGACGGCCACGTCGCCGTAGAGCCGGACCGTCGTGTCCTCGGTGTACTGCCGCGTGGCGGGGTCGTCGGCTTGGCCGGGGGTGAGCATGGCGACCGTCCCCGCCTTGTCGACGACCTCGCCGCTCTGGTAGACGATCTGGAACTCGTCGCCGACGATCCGGCGCATGGCCTCGACGTCGTGGTCGTCGTAGGCGTCGAGCCAGGCCCGCTCGGCGGCGCGGAGCTCGGCCTCGGCGTTCGGCCGGGGTCGGTCCGCCTCGGCGCCGAGGCGGGCGCAGCCGGCCACCAGAAGCACGGAGGCGAGAAGGGCGTGTCGCATGGCTAACGCGGGGGGTCGATCAGTTGGACACGGACGGGCCGGATTCGTTGGCGGCGAGCGCGGGGCCGCCGTAGCGCTCGAACCACGCCAGGATGTAGCCCACCTTCCGCATGAGCCCGCTCGGGCGGCTGGCGATCCCGTGCGACGCGCCCGGCACGCGGACGAGCGCGCTCGGCACCTCCTCCAGCCGAAGCGCCTGGTAGTACTGCTCCGACTCCGACATCGGCGTCCGGACGTCCTCCTCGCCCGTCAGCACCATCGTCGGCGTCGTCACCTTCCCGACGTGGGCCAGCGGCGAGCGGCGCCAGTAGGCGTCCGGGTCTTCCCACGGGAGCTCGTCGAACCAGTACTTCGCGCCGAAGACGTAGGAGTCGGCCGTGAGCAACCAACTCGTCCAGTTGATGACGGGCTTCGCCACGACGGCCGCGGCGAAGCGGTCGGTGTGGCCCACGATCCAGGCCGTGAGGACGCCGCCGCCCGAGCCGCCCGTGACGTAGAGCCGGTCGGGGTCGACGTAGCCGAGGTCGAGCGCGGCGTCGACCGAGCTCATGAGGTCGTCGTAGTCCTGCCCTGGGTAGGCCCGGTCGATGAGGTTGCCGAAGTCCTCGCCGTAGCTCGTCGAACCGCGCGGGTTCGTGTAGAGGACGACGTAGCCGGCGGCCGCGTAGAGCTGGGCCTCCATCGAGAACCGCGGCCCGTAGTTGGCGAACGGCCCGCCGTGGATCTCGAGGACGAGGGGGTACCGCCGGTTCCGGTCGAAATTGGGCGGTCGGACGATCCATCCGTGGACGCGCCGCCCGTCGGCCGACGACTCGGCCCAGATCTCCTCGACCTCCCCGAGCGTCCGCTGCGAGAACAGGTCGCCGTTGAGGTCGGTCAGGCGCCGGACCCCGCCGCCGTCGAGGTCGGCGACGGCCACGTCGGCCGGGTGGCCGGGTGCGGTGAGCGTGAACGCCACGCGCCCGCCGCCGACGGAGAACGAGCCGCCGCCGTAGGGCCGCCCGATCGACGTCCCACCGAGGTTCTCGGCGAGCGGGCGGAGCTCGCCGCGGTCGGTCACGAGGGCGAGGCGCGTCGTGCCCTCGTCGTCGTAGGCGACCACGAGGTCGCTCTCGGCGGTCCACGTCGGATCCTGGAGGTCGCGGTCGAGCGCGGGCAGGAGCCGCTCGCTCTCCTCCCCGTCGCGGACGTAGAGGTTCGTGAGCTGGTAGCCCAGGCGGCGGTCGTCGGAGCCGAGGTAGGCGATCGTCCCGTCGGGGCCGACGGCCGGGCTCCGGTCCGCCCCGACGCGGTCGGTGATCACGGTGAGGGTGCCCGTGGCGAGGTCGACGCGGTAGAGCTCGGAGTCGCCGGGGTCGAGCTCGGCGCCCTCGCGGCGGTCGCTGGAGACGACGAGCGCGCGGCCGTCGGGCGTCCAGGCCGGCGTCCCGTCCACGTCGTGCGGGCCGAACGTGAGCTGGCGGGGCGTGCCGCCCTCGGCCGAGACCACGAACAGCTGGCGGTGGCCGGGCTCGACGTAGCCGGCGCCGTCGCGGCGGTAGATCGTCGTCTCGATGACGCGCGGTGAGGCGGCCCACTCGGCGCCCTCCGGCGGGCCCGGCAGCGACGCCATCGGATCGGCCGAGCCCTCCACGAAGCGCGTGAACGCGATCTGCGTCCCGTCCGGGGACCACGCGATGCCGCCCGGCGCCGACGGCAGGCGCGCGACCGGCACCGTCGCCCCCGTGTCGAGGTAGCGGACCATGAGGTGCCGGCGGCCCTCGTCCTCATCGCGCGCGAGGTAGGCGAGGCGGAGACCGTCCGGCGCCCACCGCGGCGTCGACGCGTCGACGCCCGTCACGAGCGGCCGGTGGCCCGAGCCGTCGGCCCGGACCGTCCAGAGGTCGCCGCGGACGCGGTCGGTCTGGACGTCGAGCCGGTTGCGGCGGTAGACGACGGTCTCGCCGTCGGGCGCGATCTGGGGGTCCGAGGCGTATTCGAGCTCGAACACGTCCATCAGCCCGAGCGGCGGGCGGTCGTCGGCCCGGGGCTGGGCGGAGACGGCGCCGACGGCGAGCGCGAGCAAGAGAAGGGGCAGACGGCGGAGCATGGGCGGAGAGGCGAGAGGTCCCCGATGGTACCGCCCCCTCCGCCTCGGTGCCGAGGCGGGCGGGGCTGCGCGGTCAGGCGGGCCAACCGACCACGCTGCCGGTCACCGCCGACCGGCCAGGCGGGCACGGATCGCCGACACGCGCCCGTTGAGGGGCAGGACGCGGGAGCGGGGCCGGTGGCACGGTCCCTGGAGCGGTCTTCCCCTGGAGCGGTCTTCGCGGACCCCCCTCCGCCCCCCGCGGTATACTCGACACACACCTGATTTCTGCCCCCATGCGTGCTCTCGCCGCGGCCTTCCTCCTCGTCCTCGCCCTCCCGGCGGCGGCCCAGAGCCAGGCCGACCTCGCCGCCGACGCCGCCATCTCTCAGGACTTTGCCGACGACGGCGCCGTCACCTACTTCAGCCAGGCCTGGCTCGTCGACACGATGGAGCGGCGGACGGCCGAGTCCATCGCCGACGTCCCGCGCGTCTACTACGACTACTACATCGTGCCCGAGGGCCAGAACCGGCTCGAGGCGCGGCTCTCGCTGTACCGCCGGTTCGGCGGCGACCGCGACGTGATCAAGCCGCTCCTGTGGCTCCTCAACCGGAACGACCTCGAGGCCCTCAGCCCCGGCGACACGCTCGTCGTGCCGACCCACTTCGGGCTCGACTTCCGGGCCTACTCGCCGTTCCCGCGCTACTACCCCGGCGCGCGCGACCTCGACCAGATCGTGATCCTCGACAAGCAGATCCAGGCCTGGGGCGCCTACTCGCACGGCGAGCTCGAGCGGTGGGGCATCATCAACACGGGCAACGAGAGCGGCCGGACGCCGAGCGGCCGGTTCAACGTCAACTGGAAGCAGGACTACCGCGTCTCGACGCTCAGCCCGGGCTACGGCTCGACGGCCCCGGACGCCGAGCTCTGGGAGATGTACTGGGTCATGAACCTCCACGAGCAGCGCGGCATCCACATGCACCAGTACGCGCTCCCGACCTCGGGCCCGGCCTCGCACGGCTGCATCCGGTTGCTGGAGCCCGACGCGAAGTGGCTCTACGAGTGGACCGACACGTGGGACGTCGAGAACCAGCGCGAGCACATCTCGTCGGCCGGCGGCCGGATCACGGACCAGGGCACGATGGTGCTCATCATCGGCGACGACATCTCGGAGCCGCCGCAGCCGTTCGTCCACCGGCCGCAGTACCCGGTCATCCGGATGGTCAACCTCCCGCCGGACCCGTACGACGTACCGCCGGGGACCGACCAGCAGCGGGCCTTCGACCGCCTTGCCGGCCGCCGCTGACCCGCTCCACCCGCCTCGGTCACCCCACGACGACGCCGAGGCCGACCGCCCCGAACGCACGAGCCCCCCGCCGACACCGGCGGGGGGCTCGCTCGTTTCTGCCAGTCGGGCCGGAGCGCTACTCCTCCCCGCCCGTCGGCTCGACGTGGATCAGGACGCCCGGCTGCGGCTCCTGCTCGATCCGCACGAAGTCGCGCGTCTCGGGGTCGACGTAGAACACGAACGCCGTGCCGGGGCCGCCGCCGGTCTCGACCGGCCACGCCGTCTGCCCGTCGATCTCGGTCGGGGCTCCGACCGAGACGGGGACCGCCGTGGCGCCCTGGCCCGGCGCCAGAATGTGGATCTCGCCCCGGTAGCCCTCCTCGTACGGGAGCGCCCGGACGATCTCGAACAGGAACCCGCCGTCGAAGACGGGCGCCTCGAGCGCGACCTCCTGCGTCTCGCCGTTCACGACGACCGTCGCCGTCCCGTCACCGTACGTCACGTCGACGGTGTTGGCGTTGGCGGCCGTGGTCGCCGTCGTGGGCGCGAGCGAGGGGTAGGCCGCCACCGACGTCTGCTCGACGCGCTGGCCGGCCATCGCGATGTCCTGCACGAGCGTGACCGTGATGGTCCCGGCGGCCTCGTCGATCTCGACCGTCCGCGTGATGGTGCCGGCCTCCTGCTGAACCGGCTCGACGACGCGGATCACAAAGCTCTCCGAGCGCGACGTGAGGGCGCCAGTCTCCAGCCGGTCGAGGCCGGGCCGGAGCTCGATGGCCGGCGTGGCCGCCTCGGCCTCGAGCGCGGCGAGGGACTCCTCGGTCACGGGCTCGCTGACGATGAGCGCATCGCCGGTCGCCGGCGTCGTCGTCCGGAGGATCGTCCGCGTCGCGGGGTCGATGTAGTAGGTCCGCGGGCGGGGGGCGCGCGTGGCCTCGACCGTCTGCACGACGGCCCACGCCATGACGGGCTCGCCGCCGGTCGGCGTGACCTCCTCCATCCCGGTCACCGAGAGCGTGTAGTCGCGGACGCGCGTCTCGGACGTGAACGTCGGGACGACGGCCGTGTAGCCCTCCGCGAACGGGAGCGCGCGGGCGATGTAGGGCAGGACCTCCGGCTGGAACGGCTCCTGCCGGAGCGTGATGTCGAACGGGAGCGCGTCGAAGTCGTCGCCTCTGGCGAAGCTCCCGGTGACGGTGGCCCCGTCGTACGTCGTCATGCCGCTCGCGCCGCCGGCGCTCCGCTCCCGAGAGATCGGGCGGAGGGACGGCCAGGCGAACGTGGCCGTGACGTCGTAGACCTGCCCGGCTTGCGGGACGTCGGCGTCGGTCCGGAGCGTCACCGTGTCGCCGTCTTGCTGGACGGTCGTGGTGAGCGTGCCGAGGGCGCGGCTGCGGGCGCCGGAGGAGGTGATCGAGACCGTCTCGTCGCCGAGCGTGAGGTCGGCGGTCATCAGGTCCGGGTGGCCCGGACGGAGCGTGACGGCGTCTTGGGCGAAGAGGGGCGCCGCGACGAAGGCGAGGGCGGCGAGCGTGAGAAGGCGCATGCGTGGGTAGGGTGAGGGGCGCACGGGGTGGGCGATAGATACGGGCCGCCCTCCGGCGGGGGTCCCCGAGAGGGCCCCCGCCAGAGAACCGAGGCGGGCGCCCATGGTCGGCGGGCGCACACGGGCGCCCACGAGCCCGACCAGAAACCGGCGGCCGGCTAGTCGGTCGGGGCGATCTCGATGGTGACGCCCGGCTGCGGCTGGAACTGCGTCGTGAGCAGCTCGCGCGTCTCGGCGTCGACGGTGTACGTCATCGTCATCGGCCCCATCTCGGCCTCGACCGGCCACACGGCCCGCTCGTCCCGCATCTCCTGCGCGCCGACGGTGAGGAGGATGTCGAAGGCGTCCTCAGGCGCCTGAGCCATGAACGCGGGCATCCGGGCCACCGTCCCCTCGACGAGCGGCAGGCTCTGGGCGACGTCGCCGGCCCACGCGCCGTCGAACACCGGGGCGTCGGTCATCAGCGTGACCGTCGTGGCCTCCCCCGACTGCGGCGTGACCATCCCGACGACGCCCTCGGGCATGAACTCGAGCGAGGCCTCGACGGCGCCGCCCGTCGAGACGTGGGCGCGCGGGGCGAGGGTGGCCGCGTCGGCCACGACCGAGTCGACCTGGGTGATCCCCTGCATCGGGATGGAGACCTCGGTCACGCGCGTCACGACGCCGTCGGCGATCGTCGTCGTCTCCGTGGCCGTCCCAACGTCCCGGCGCATCGGGGCGACGAGGCGGACGGTGTAGGTGCGGGAGCCGGCCTCGAGCCAGTCGGTCGTGAGCGTCCCGTCGCCGGGCGAGAGGACGAGCGTGTCGGCGGGGGCGTCCTGGGCGGAGGCGCCGGCGGCGACGAACGCGAGCAGAACGAGGGAGAGGAGGGTGCGCATGGGGGGGTGTGTGTCGGGGTGGGATCTAGCGGCGGACGAAATGGACGAGGTAGCCCGGCGCCGGGGCGAACGCGATCCGAAGGAGGTCCCGCGTGTCGGGGTCGACCGCGTACGAGCGGGTCCGGCCCTCGGGCGTGGTCTCTTCGACGATCCAGGCCGAGACCGTCTCGCCGTCGGGCCGAGCGACGTCCTCGCGGCCGGTGACCTCGAGCCGGTACTCTTCGAGGCGGTCCTCGGCCGTGAAGACGGGGACGACGGCCGCGTAGCCGGCCCGGAACGGGAGCGCCTGGGCCACCGTCCGGTTGGCGCCGAGCCCGAAGACCGGCGCGATCAGCTGGAGGTCGACCGGGACCGGCGCCGCGTCGGCGTCCTGGTACGTCCCGGTCACGTGGAGGCCGTCGAACGTGACCGACTCGACTTCGTCACCGCGCGCGTTGTGGTCGACGCGGACGTGGGCGATCGGCGTGAGCGACGGCCACGCGAACCGCGTCGTGTCCTCGACTTGGTCGCCGCCGTTCCCCATCACGATGTCGACCACGGTGGCGACGGAGACCGTCCCGTCGTCGTGGTGCGTGACGGTCTGGGCGACGGTCCCGAGCGGCTGCATCTGCGGCTGAACGAGGGCGACGTCGAACGTGCCGGAGGCGAGCGTGACCGCCTCGGTGGCGAGGTCGGCGTGGCCGGGCGCGAGGCGGACGGGCTCCTGGGCAAGCGCCGGGAGCGAGACGAGAAGGGCGGCGAGGGCCGCGAACAGACGGGACATCCGGAGGGGCGATGGTGAGGCCGGCCCTACGGCCCCGCCCCCCGGTCGGGTTACGTCCGCCCCGGTGGTGCCACGGACGCACCGAGGCGGAGCGGGCTGGAGCAGAGGGCGCGCGGGGGGCTGACCGCACCGGACTCGCCACACCCCACTCTCCGCCCCCCTCAGCGCCGCGCCTCCGCCAGCCGCCGCCGGAACGAGACCGCGAAGCCGATCCCGAGGATGCCCGTCCCGAGCCAGAGCAGCGAGATGAACGGCTTCTCGTAGGCCTGGACCACGACCCACTCCTCTTGCGCGACGGTCGCCCCGTCGAACACGAGGTTGATCGCGCCCTCGTCGACGACCATCCCGGCGAACGCGGCGCCGAGCCCCCAGTCGATCGCCCGGTTCTGCACGAACTGCTGGCGGCGGTCCGTCGTGATGACGTAGACCGGCCGGAGGACGCGCGTCTCGCCGGTCGTCTCGTTGACGACGTTGAGGCGGGCGGCGACGGCGAGGTCGACGGAGTCGCGCGCGAGGCCGGCGGCGTCGAGGTCGACCTCCAGCTCGTAGTCGTCGAAGGTCACGGTAAAGGCGTGGTCCGCCCCCGGCGTCGCCAGCTTGACCGAGTCGCCGCGGGCGAGCGTGACCTCGGCGCGGCCCTCCGTCGGCGGCTCGCTCATGGCGCTCGGGAAGACGGCCACGTAGAGGTCTCGCGCGACGCCCTCTCGGACGTCCGGGTGCTGGATCCACTGGTCGCGGCCGTCCTTGTAGACCACGTTCCGCGTCTGGAACGCGTTGCCGCGGCGGTCGACCACGTCCATCACGTAGACCGGCCGGCCCTCGTCGCTCACCTCCTGGCCCGTGTACGTGAACCGGTACCCGTCGGCCGCGACCGTCCGCCCGAGCGGGACCACGACGTTCTCGCGGCTCCCCTGGACGTCGGTCCCGTTGCCGTCCGAGATCGGGTCGTTGAAGACCGACGACGCGAAGATGCCGAGCAGCATCAGCCCGAAGCCGACGTGCGTCAGGCTCCCGCCGACCATCTTGGCGTTGCCCTTCCCGACCCGCCACATCACGCTGAGGTTGCCCCACAGCATGAAGAACGACGCGAACAAGAGCAGGAGCAGCAGGAGCGAGGTCCCGTGCGTGTCGAAAAAGGCCGAGACCGCGACCGGGAGGAGGCCCGCCTCGGCGGGCGCGACGGACCCGACCGGCGCCTCGACGCCGAGCCCGGGGCCCGGCACCACCGTCTCCTGCACGAACGGCGTCAGGAGGACGACCGCCGCGGTGCTCACGACCGTCGCCATCACGGGCCGGAGCAGGACGCGGTTGGCGTCCTCGACCGTCATCTTGCGCCACCAGAACAGCTGCCCCATCCCGCCCAGGAACGCGACGCCGACCGCGAGCGGGAGCGTCCACGTGTTGTAGAACGCGACCGGGACCGCGGCGGGGTTGTCGCGGAACAGCTTCCCGAAGATCGGCGCGCTCGTGCCGAGGATGATCACGCCGCCCGCCACGGCGAGGAGCAACGCGCCCGTGAACACGAGCGACTCGCGACTCAGAAGGGCCGGCGGCGTCGTGGGCGCCGGGAGGTCCCGCCAGCGCCACGCCAGCATCCCGAAGCCGAGCACGCCGACCGTCGAGATCCACAGGAGCAACTGGTTGTACAGCCCGAGGTCGACGAAGCTGTGGACGCTCACGTCGCCGAGGATGCCGGAGCGCGTCAGGAACGTCGAGTAGATGACGAACTGGAAGGCGAGGACGCTCAGCCAGAGCGCCGCCTTGTGGCCCGCCGCCGTCTTTTTCTGGACGACCATCGCGTGGAGCGCCGCGACGGCGAACAGCCACGGCACGAGCGACGAGTTCTCGACGGGGTCCCACGCCCACCAGCCACCGAAGCTGAGCGTCTCGTAGGCCCACCAGCCGCCCATCATGATCCCGACGCCGAGGATGCCGCTCCCGGCGAGCGCCCACGGGAGCGCCGGCTTCACCCACTGCGTGTACCGCCGGCGGTAGAGCCCGGCCACGGCGAACGCGAACGGGACCATCAGGAGCGTGAACCCGACGAACAGCGTCGGCGGGTGGATCGTCATCCAGGGGTTCTGGAGAAGGTCGTTGAGGCCCTGCCCGTCGGCCGGGACGAAGCCGGGGTCGGCCGCGAACATGGGCGCCTCGGGAAACTTCTCGGCGAGCGTCGCGAACGGGCTGGCCCCGACCGGGACCGGCCCGAGGCGGAGGCCCACGATCATCGACAGGAGGAACGCCTGGCACAGCGACACGACGGCGAGGACGGGCGCCGCGAACGCGCGGCGGTTCTCGTTGGCCACGGGCCCGCCGTCGGTCCGCACGGACCAGCGGATGAGGAGGCCGGCGACGGCGGCCGTCATCAGGATCCACAAGAGGAACGAGCCCTCCTGCCCGGCCCAGAACGCCGAGAGCTGGTACCGGAACGGCATCGCCGTCGACGTCTGCTGGTAGACGTAGGCGTACTCGAACCGGTAGCCGAACAGGGCCGTCCAGAGCATCGCCGAGGCGAGCCCGGTCCCGACCGCGACGGCGGCCCAGCTCCACCGACCGATCCGGGCCCACTCGTCGGAGCGGGCGCCATCGGCGCGGGAGGCGAGGGCGTAGGCGACGACGGCCGCCAACGACCCGACAAAGGCGACGACGAGGGAGAGGTGACCGACCGTTCCGATCATGTCCACAAGAGGCGTTTCAGCGCGAAGTGAAACCTACGAGCGACCCCCGCGCGGTCGTGTGCGCCGGCCGTGGATTCAACGCGGACGCGCCCGCCGTGCGCGCGGCGGCGTGACAGGTCGGTGACATTCGGCCCCGGCAGGGCCCGGACCGAGTCGAGCAGCGTGCGGTTCGTGCCGTCGTGCTGCGGCTCGTCGCGCGCGGGCGGCATCTCGCGACGGGACGCCGGCATCGCGACACCTCCGTGATGCGAACGGCGGCTGGAACAGGGAACCTGTGGACTGTCGGACGCCCGCCGGACCGACGCCTCCTTCCCACCGCCCCCCTGTCCCGATGCCCGCGACCTCTCTCGCCCAAGCCACCTACAACCGCCGCAAGGCCGCGCTCCGGCGCCTGCTCGCCACCGCCGCGCTGGCGCTCGCCGGCCTCCTCGTCCTCCCGACGACGGCTTCCGCCCAAGACCGTTCGCCTGAGGACCGCGTCGAGCGCCGCGTCGAGTCGCTCCGCGACGCGCTCGGCCTCAGCGACGCCCAGGCCGCCGAGGTCCGCGCCCTCTTCGAGGCGGAGGTGGCCGCCCGGCCGCCGCGCGGCGAGCGCGGCTCCGTCGACCGCGAGGCCCGCCGCGCCCAGATGGCCCAGCGCCGCGCCGAGATGGAGCGCCGGCTCGCCGACATCCTGACGCCCGACCAGATGGAGGCCTTCCGCACGTGGCAGCAG
>JAAXJP010000057.1 GCA_012269805.1 Rubrivirga sp. | reverse complement strand
CCGCAGGCGTCCTGTTCGACGCGGCGACGCCGTTCCCGGGGGCCGCGGCGCTGCTGCCGGCGCTCGCGACGGTCGCGGTCCTCCGGGCGGGGACGCACGGCGAGGCCTGGTGCGTCCGCGCGTTGTCGCTCCGCCCGCTCCAGTGGCTCGGCGGGCTCTCGTACTCGTGGTACCTCTGGCACTGGCCCGTGCTCGTGTTCGCCCAGTCGGCGCTGGGGCCGCTCGCGCTCGGCGGTCGCGTGGCGGCGGCGCTCACGTCGCTCGCTCCGGCGTGGCTGTCGTACCGGTTCGTCGAGGCGCCGGTCCGGTACGCGCCGTCGCTCGTCGGCCGGCCGCGGCGGAGCCTTGTGTGGACGATCGGCGCGACGGTCGCGCTCACGGCGCTCTCGCTCGGGTGGTGGCGGGCGAGCGGCGCGTGGGCCGAGCGGCCGGGGCAGGCCGCGTTCGCCGCCGTCCGCGCCGACCTCCCGCAGATCTACGCCGACGGCTGCGACCGCTACGGCGAGGCCACGCTCGTCGAATGCGCCTACGGCGATCCCAAGGCGGAGCAGGTCGCGGTCCTCGTCGGCGACAGCCACGCGGGCCAGCTGTTCCCAGCCCTCCGCGCGGCGACGGACGCAGCGGGCTGGCGGCTCGTCGTCTACACGCTCTCGGCCTGCCCCTTCGCCGACGTGCCCGTCCTCTACAACGAGGTGCTCGGCCGCGACGACGCCGGCTGCGTCGCGTGGCGAGGCTCCGCCCTGGACGCCATCGCGGCGCTCCGCCCGGACGCCGTGTTCGTGTCGATGTCGAACGCTTACGACCTGGCACCGGACGTGTGGGCCGAGGGGACGCGGCGGACGCTCTCGGCGCTGGCGGCGCGCACCCCGCAGCCGGTCCTCGTACTCGATACGCCGGCCGCGCAGGTCGACGTGCCGGCGTGCCTCGCGCAGGCGGCGTGGCGGCCGGGCACGGCCCTCGACCCCGACTGCCGCCCGCGCGGCTTCGACGCCGACGACCGCCGGCGGGTCGACGCGCAGGCCGAGGCGGGGCGGGCCGTCCCGGGCGTCGAGGTGCTCGATCTCGCGGAGGCCGTGTGTCCGGGCGGGACGTGCGGGCCGCGGGCCGGCGACCTGGTCCGGTACCGCGATGGCGGCCACCTGTCGCGCGCGTTCGCCGCGACGCTGTCGCCAGAGTTCGCGCCGTTCCTGTCGGGAGGGGGGTGAGAGGCGCCCGGCTGCGGCCGGCCGGCGTCGAATGTGGCGGAGTTGTGTCGGCCGTCCGCTCGTCCTGCGGCGATGCCGGTCGGGCAGATGAACGGGGCGCCGCGGGCCGTAGAGTCGGCGCACGACGTACCACTTCCCCCACCCCCATGCCCCGTTTTTCCCACGTCCTGCGGCGCGCTGGCGCCGCCGTCCTGATCGGCCTCGGCGTGGCGCTCGTCGCCGATGCCCAGGCGCCTGCCCGTCCCGGCCTCGACGCCCGCCTCGACCGGCTGACCCAGGACCTCGACCTGACGGACGAGCAGTCGGCCTCCCTCGACGCGCTCTCCCAGCGCTACGCCGACGCCGACCGGGCCGACCTCTGGGCCGCCGCTGTCGACGTCTCCTCGATCCTCACCGACGCCCAGGTCGACCAACTCCAGCAAGCCGCCGAGGCGCGCCGGGCCGAGCGCCGGGAGGGTCGTGGCGAGCGTGGCCAGCGCCGAGCCCGTCGGGACGGTGACCGCCCAGCCGAAGGTCGCCGTCTGCGGGGCGACCGCCCGCGCGGTACCCACGGCGAGCGCGTCCGGCTCACCGACGAGCAGCGCGAGGCCCTCCGGGCCATCCGCACCGACGTCTGCGAGCGGACCGAGGCCCTCGTCACCCAGCTCCGCGACGGCGACCTGTCGGACGACGCGTTCGTCGCCCAGATCAAGGCGCTCCGCGACGAGGCCGCCCGCCGCAGCGTGGAGGCGCTCCCGGCCGAGGCCGCCGAGCGGCGGGCCGAGCGCCAGCAGCGCCGCGAGGCCGAGCAGGCCGCCCGCGAGGCCGCCCTCGACCTCACCGAGGCGCAGAAGGCCGCCCTCCAGTCCCGGATGCTCGACCGCGTCCGCGACGGTGGCCCCGACCTCCGCCCGTTCCTCGACGACGACGGACGGCTCGACCGGCGGGCGCTCCGCGAGGCCCAGCGTGCGCGCCGCGAGGCCGCCCGCGCCGAACGCGAGGCCGACCCGATCCTGACCGACGCGCAGGAGGACGTCGCCTTCCTCCACCGCGCGATCGCCGGCGGGCGCGGGATGCGCGGCCATGGCCGGCGCGCTCGCGGCTTCGGAATGGGCCGCTAGCCCACCGCTCCGCCCCGGCGTGCCCGGGTCCCACCACCGCGGGCCGTTCTCGGAAGAGGGCGGCCCGCGTCGCGTTCGAGCCCCCAGCCCCGCTGGCCTCGGGGTCGAGGCCGGCACGGTCGCCCCTCCGCCGCGTCTTCAGGAATCAGGCGCGGGGGCCGGCGCGTACCTTCGAACGCTGCCCTACGCACTCTTTTTCGGCCCACCGGGCCGCCCAGCATGTTCGGATTCAACAGCGGCTACGTCGAGGACCTCTACGCCCAGTACCGGCAGAACCCGGAGTCCGTCAGCGCGAGCTGGCGCGAGTTCTTCGCCGACTTCGACCCGGGCCCGACCTACTCCACCTCGATCGGCGCCGAGGCGTCGGACTCGGAGACGAAGGCGCGGATGCTCGCGCCCGAGCCGGAGGGCAGTGGCGGCGCGACCGAGGCACCGG
>JAAXJP010000728.1 GCA_012269805.1 Rubrivirga sp. | reverse complement strand
CGGCCCGGCGGGCTCCCCGTCGGCGGCGGCGTCGGAGCCGGCGTAGGCGGCCGCGTCGGCCGTCTCGAGGCCGATCTGGCGCATGGACTTGCCGGCCCAGTCGCTCGGCAGGCCGAGCCCCTCGGCCTCCTCGGCCGAGAGCGTGTGGCTGTAGCCGTCGTCGCCCTCGGGCGTGTAGACGGTTTGGACGCCCGACAGGACCTCGCTCTCCCCGAGCTCCTCGCGGAGCACGTGCGGGACGAACGCGCTGATCCACCCGGCCGCGTGGACCACGTCGGGCCGCCAGCCGAGGTTCTCGACCGTCGAGAACGCGGCGCGGGCGAAGAAGAGCGCCCGGGCCGGGTTGTCCTGGAACGTCTTCTCCGACTTCCGCTCCTGGTGGAGCCCCTTCCGCTTGAAGAAGTGGACGGAGTCCATGAAGTAGACCTGGAGCCGGATGCCCGGGATCGAGGCGACCTTGACCTTGAGGGTGTCCTTGGCGTCGCCGGCCTCGATCTCGGCGCCGGACAGGCGGATGACTTCGTGGAGCCGGTTCCGGCGCTCCGAGACCACGCCGTAGCGGGGCATCAGAATCCGGGGCTCAACGTCTTTGTGCTCTTGGAGCGCTTCCGGCAGGACGCGGATGACCTGGGAGAGCTCGGTGGTCTCGGAGAACGGCGCGACCTCGCCGGCGACGAACAGTACTCGCATCGATGGGGGACGGTGGGACCTCGATTCGGCGCGTGAAAACTAACTCCGATGTGGGCCGGCCCGCCACCGTCCGCGACGGGGTGCGCGTATCATGGCCCTCCGCTCGGCCCCCGACCCGTGACCAAAGCCCAGATCGTCGACCGCATCGCCGAGGCCACCGGCCTCACCAAACTGGAGACGGAGGCGGTCGTCGACGGGTTCATGCACACGGTGCTCGACGCCGTCTCGGAGGGCGACCGGGTGGAGCTTCGGGGCTTCGGCACGTTCCGAGCCGTCGAGCGAGCGCCGCGCACCGCGCGCAACCCCCGGACGGACCAGCCGGTCCCGGTCCCGCGCCGGATGGTGCCCGTGTTCAAGCCTGCGCAGGAGTTCCGGCGACGCGTGGAGGAGGAGGGCGCCGACCGTCTCGTCGGCGCGGAAGACGACGCCTAGACGAGAACGGACCCATGCCGGCCTGCAACTCGTGCGGCGCGAGCCTCGCTCCCGACGCCGCCGTCTGCGACCTCTGCGGCACGCCCGCGACCCCAGCGGCCTCGGCGAGTGCGTCGAGCGACTCCGTCGAGACGGGGACCGAGGCGGTCGGGGCGGCCCAACCGCAGGCTGACGCCTGCCCCGCGTGCGGCCACGTCAACCCACCGGGCAGCCAGTTCTGCAACGCCTGCGGCGCGGCGCTGCCGGCGGACGCGGCGGCTCCGCCTCGTGCGGAGTCTGTAGCCGAGGGGCGGCCCTCGTCCGACGCCGGCAAGCGCGGTCTGGTCGTCGTCGGGGTCGGGCTCTTGGTCGTCGTCGCGCTGTACGGATTGACCCTGCTGTCGCCACGCGACGTGCCTGATCCGGTGCCGGACCCGACCCCGGAGGTCGGCGAGGCGGCGCCGATCCCGGCCGGAGCCCCGCCGCTTCCCGACTCGCTCCAGGTGGCGGCCGACCGGTTCGCCGAGCAGGGCACGGCCGAGGGCTGGTACGAGTCGGGACGGTACTACCTCACGGCCGCGTTCAACACCGTCCAGACCGACCCCACGTCCAGCGTGCGCTGGGCGAGGCGCGCGATCGAAGACTTTGAGCGGAGCCTCGCGATCGAGGAGAGCCCGCGCGTCCGCGTCGCCCTCGCCGAGGCGGCGACGTTCGATCCGTCGGACCCGATGCGGCCCATCCAGGAGCTCCGGTCCGTCCTCGACGCCGATCCCGACAACCTCGACGCGACCTTCCTCCTGGCCGAGCGGCGCCTCATGATCGGTCGTGTCGACAGCGCGCGAGCCGCCTTTGAACGGATCGTCGAGATCGCGCCTCCAGGCGCGCCGGTCCGCCAGCGCGCGGAGGAGGCCCTCGTGCAACTCGGTGCGGCCGGCGGGTGATACGCGCTCCGTCCGGTCGCCCCGCCCCGGTGGGATGCGCGCGCCGACGGTGCCCGGCTTGTTCCCTCGGTGGCCGACGATGTAGAGGCTTCCCCTCAATGGCCGGCCTCGTGCGCTTGCGATCGGGCCAGCCAGCGGGTTGAGCCGTGTCGACGGCAACGTCGCCTCGGTCCGACCAGTGATCGTCGCCCGCTGCATCTGCCCACGATGCCCCGCCGGTGAACAGTTGGGCCCGAGCCGTAGCTTGCCGCTCCCCTTGTTGCCCGCATGCGCCCCGCCGCCCTCGCTCTCCTGATCCTCGCCGTCGGCGGATGCGCGAGCGCGCCGGCCCCGGCGATCCTGACGAGCCCCGCGACGGAGGTGGTGTTGCAGCCCCCCCCGCCTCAGCCCATTCGGGTCGCCGTCTCGCCGGAGGTCGTCGACATCTCGCCCGTCGAGCCCCCTCCGGTGCCCGGGCGTCGCATTGATCGACGGTCGGTGTACGAGCAGGCCGGGGTGGCAGAGTGGACGCTCGCCAACGGACTCACGGTCGTCTACCTCCACGACCCCGCGTCCGAGGAGTACCACGCACGGTTGCAGTCTCCGACCGGTTGGGCGTCGCTCCCGGCGTCGATGCGGCCGACGTTCCGAGGGGGGGGCGTCGCCAGGTGGGGTGCGGTCGCGGGCTGGGTCGAACCGTCGCGTCGGGTGGCCACCGTCCGCGCATCGA
>JAAXJP010000534.1 GCA_012269805.1 Rubrivirga sp. | reverse complement strand
CCTCTCCCCCGCCCCCCCTATGAAAGCCCTCCGTTGGCACGGCCCTGGCGACGTGTCCGTAGCCACCGTCGACGCCCCCCAGATCCTGGAGCCTACCGACTGCATCATCGAGACCACGCTGACCGCGATCTGCGGCAGCGACCTCCACCTCTACGACGGCTACATCCCGACGATGGAGGACGGCGACATCCTCGGGCACGAGTTCATGGGCCGCGTGGTCGAGGTCGGGTCCGAGGTCCAGACCCTCAAGAAGGGCGACCGGGTCGTGGTCCCGTTCCCCATCGCGTGCGGCCACTGCCACTACTGCAATACGGACCAGTACTCGCTCTGCGACAACTCGAACCGGAACGCCGAGCAGCAGGCCGCGGCCTACGGCTACGCCGCCGCCGGCATCTTCGGCTACAGCCACATGCTGGGCGGCTTCGACGGCGGGCAGGCCGAGTACGTCCGCGTGCCCTACGCCGACGTCGGGCCGATGAAGGTCCCGGACTCGCTGACCGACGAGCAGGTCCTCTTCCTCACCGACATCTACCCGACGGGCTACCAGGCCGCCGTCAACTGCGACATCGAGGAGGGCGACACGGTCGTGGTCTGGGGCTGCGGGCCGGTCGGGCTGTTCGCCCAGATCAGCGCCAAGATGCTCGGCGCGAACGTGATCGGGATCGACCGCGAGCCCGAGCGGCTCCGGATGGCCGAGCGGTTCGCCGGCTCGGCCACGATCGACTTCGAGGACGAGGACGTGTTCGAGAAGCTGAAAGACCTCAACGACGGCCGCGGGCCGAACGCCTGCATCGACGCCGTCGGGCTGGAGTCGCACGGGGTGGGCCTGACGGGCGTGGCCCAGAAGGCGGAGCAGACGCTGAAGCTCCAGACCGACCGCGGGACGGCACTCATCGAGGCCGTCCAGAGCTGCGGCAAGGGCGGGACCGTGAGCGTCCCGGGCGTCTACGGCGGCGTCATCAACCACTTCAACATCGGCGCCGCCTTCGGGAAGGGGCTCACGTTCAAGATGGGGCAGACGCACGTCCACAAGTACATCAAGGACCTGCTCGGGCACATCGAGGCCGGCGACCTCGACCCGAGCTACATCATCACGCACAAGGCCCCGCTAGCGAAGGCGCCCGAGCTCTACGACACGTTCCGCGACAAAAAGGACGACTGCGTCAAGGTCGTCCTCGACCCGTCCTGGGACGACGACCGCGAGGTCGAGGTGCGGACCCAGAAAGTCGACGCCGAGGCATGACCGACCCTGCTCTCCCGCGAACCGCCCTCCGGGGGCGCTCTTGCGAGCCCGACGTCCGGCGCCGGGCGCGGACCGACGACTTCGGCCGCGTCCCCCACGACCTCCGGATCTCGGTCGCCGTCGGGCTCACGGAGCGGCCCGAACGGCTCGGCCCGTTCGTGAAGGCCCTCGCCGCGCAGCGGCTGGCCGGCGGGTCGTCGCCTTTCGACGACGACGCGGCCGAGGTCCTGGTCGCGCTCGACGAAGACCTCGACGTGTCGGCCGCCGAGCTGGCCACGCTGGCGACGGTCCACCCGTGGCTCCGGATCGTCCCCGTCCGCCTCGGCGGCGCGGCGGACCGGGCCGGCCGGGCCCGCCAGCTCGCGGCTGACGCGGCGTGCACGCGGCTCCTCGCCGCCGGGGACCCGGCCGGCCTCGTGGTCCCGCTCGACCTCGACGACCGCCTCGAGCCCGACGCCCTCGCCCGGTGCCTCGCCGAGACCGAGGCCGGCGCCGACGCCGTTCGCTGGGGGCCCGAGGGCGGGACGCTGTACCTTGTTGGGTCGGCCGCGTCGGCGGCCGGGTCCGCTGTGACGGCCCGGGCCTACGCCTGGGTCGGCGGCCTCGACCTCGACACATCGCCCGCCGCGCTGGCCGACGCCGTCGACGCGGCCGGCGGCCTCGTGGCTCAGCACGTCGACGGGGCGCCCGTCGAGGCCCAGCCGCTCCCGCTCGGCAGCGCCCCCTCCGGGCCGGCGGCCCGCCCGCCGCGGATGCCGGCCCGGCCGGCCGCGCTCGCCCGCTAGCGCCCGGCCCGCCCGGCGGCGACGACCTCGACGCCGGGCCACCGCTCGCGGACGAGAGCGCCGAGGCGGCGGAGCCCCCACGCCTCGGCCCGCCCCTGGCCGACCGCGAGCGCACGGATCCCGCACCGGTGGACGGCCTCGATCGCCGGCCCACGGATCTGTCCCGTCACGTAGAGCAACGCGCCCCGCGCCGCGGCGTCCTCGACCAGCTCCGCCGTCATCGCGCCGACGAACGCGACGGCCTCGACCGTCTTTGGCCCGTCGCCGAGGCGCGCCTTCAGGCCGCCGAGCTCGGCCTCGACCCGGCCGGCCACGTCGCCGAGGCGGGCCGCCTCGGGCAGCCGCGCGACCACGCCGATGGCGGCCCCGTCGCGCCGGAGTGGCTCGGCGTCGACGTCGAGACCGAGGGCCGCCGGGACCTCGCTGTTCGGGCCGATCGCGAACCGGTCGTCGAGCGCGCCGTGCGCGGCGAGGACGCCGACGCCGTCGGGCCACCGCGCGGGCCACAGCCCGAACGGCCGGTGGAGCAGGACGGCGTCGAACGCGGCGGCCCAGTCGTAGGGCGGGCGGCCCGGGTCGAGGCGGAGGCCAAGGCGGCAAACCTCGCGGTCCGAGGCGAGCCAGACGCCGGCCGGGTCGCCCTCGGCGTGGTAGCGCGCGCGGTCGAGCGGTCCGGCGAGGTGGTCGGCGAGGTCGTGGACGGTGGGCATCGGGGCGGGACGCGGG
>JAAXJP010000655.1:2513-2754 GCA_012269805.1 Rubrivirga sp. | reverse complement strand
GTTCCTCAGCCGAGCCGTGTAGCGGACGGTCTCCGTCTCGTCGGGGCCGAGCGTGACCGTGAACTGGGCCGTGCGGGCGTCGAGGCGCTCGTGGTCGTGCGTAGCGTCCGTGATCGTCCAGTCGCCCCAGAACACGCGTTCGACGACGTCGACGGTGGCCGCGGTCTCCTTCCGGTTGCGGACCTCGACCTCGACCGTGATCTCGCGCGTCCGGTCGTTGCTCCGCCGGTTGGCGATCTCC
>JAAXJP010000655.1:0-2503 GCA_012269805.1 Rubrivirga sp. | reverse complement strand
AGCACGACGGCCGCGCTCATCTCGTCGCCGACGGCGCCGGGCCGGCGCGGGCGGTAGAACGGGAAGTACTGGCCGGTCCCGTCGAAGATGAGCCGGCGCCCGACGCCGACGTCGGCCGCCGCCAGCAGCTCGAGCTGCTTGGTCTCGCGCTCCTCGATCGTCGTCGGCTCGGGGAACGTGTAGAGGTGATACTCGAAAAAGGCCTCCTGCTGCGGCGCGGCGCGGCCCACGGCGACCTCCGCCGCCATCTGGTCGTACATCGGCGCCGGCTGCGGCCGGCCCGGCGACACCCGGCGGACGTCGCCGGCGATGAGCTGGAGCGAGGCGTTCGGGTACGACGCGCCGGAGTTGTTGCTGAGCGTGACCCAGCCCGTCACGTCGACCCGGGTCTCCGCCTCGTTCACGACGGCGACGTAGTCGGCCTTCCAGGTCATGCCGCTGGTGAGGTAACGGGCCTCGACGCGATGCTCGCCCGCGCGCTCGGTCGCCAGCCGCCACAGGAGCGACGGGCGAGAGAGAAGGCCCTCCGGCCGCGTCAGAAGCTCGATCGTCCCCTCGGGGTTGACGAGCACGCGGCCGTCGTCGAGCTCGATGATCCGCCCCTGGCCGGGCTGGCTGATGAGCACGCCCTCCTCGGTCAGCGTCCGGTCGCCGACCTCGCGCACGATCCGCACGCGCTGGCCGACGGCGGCGTCGAGGACGGAGTTCGTCCCGATCAGGTTGTACTGGTAGTTCTGCTCCAGGACCGAAAGCGAGCCCGGCGACGTGAGCGAGACGAGCGATAGGCTCGTCGCGTCGATCCCGGACGGGACGCCCTCGAAGCGGAGCGCCTGCACGCCGCGCCTCAACACGAGCGGCCGGACCTCGCGGACGACGGCGAACCCGCCGTTGTAGACGGTCAGCGAGACGGCCTCGCGAGACTCGGGCGTCGAGACGGTCGGGGACTGGGCCGAGGCGGGCATGGCGAGGACGAACGCGAGGGCGGCGAGGAGGACGAAGCGCATGGGCGATGGGGGAGAGGCTCTGCTAATGACGCACAACCCCCCCGATTCGTCACCCGGTGGACTCAGAATTCCGGCGGGCCGGTCAGATCTCCTGCGTCCGGACACACACGAGTTGGATCCCCACGAGGCCGCGGCGCCCGCCGATGGGTTTGTGGTGGAGCCGGAGCTGAGCGGCCGCGCGCTGGCCTCGGCACGCGGACCACTCGCTCCACTCGTCCGCGTCGCAGTTCGTCCGGCGGACCTGGCGGGTGACCGTGTACTGGTCGCCGGGCGCGTCGAACGGGTTGACCGACCACTCCGCCTCGACGCCCTTCACCAACTCGCCACGCGCGCCGCTCCGGCCGTTCGTGCAAACGCGGACCCGGCGCAGCGCCCACTTGCCGTGCTCGTCGTACCACAGGCCGCCGTCGTTCTGGAGGACCCGGCCGGCGCCTCGCCCCGGGATCTCGACCGTGCTGTAGGCGATCTCCTGGGGCGACGGGGCCGTGATGGCCAGCGTCAGCGGGCTCCGCCGCGCGCCCTCGCACCCGTCCCAGAGGGCGTCGTCGCCCCACGCGTAGTCGATCTCGACCGCGCACGGCTCGTCGGACCGCTCGTAGAACGTGAGGTCGGTGAGGTACGGCGAGTCGGCGTCCCCGATCGTCGTCACGGTGCCCGGCCGGCCCGCGACGTCGACGGCGCTGGGGGAGCCGACGAACTCGATGAGTGGGGGAGACCCCTGAGCCGCGGCGAGGGGCGTGAGCGTGAGGACGGCGAGGAAGGGGACGAGGCGCATGGGGGGAGGCGGTGTGCCCGTCCCTTCGAACTCGGCCGGTGGAGAAGGTCACGCCCCGGGTGGCCCCGCCTCGGCGCCGAGGCGGGCGGGGTCGGCCGGACCTCGGTCGCCCATCCGTGCCTGGCCGTCCCGGATGGATTGTCGGCGATCCGGTGCTGTCGGGTATTCGTGCCTGGTTTTCTGCACGGACATGCTGTTGCTCCAGACGCTCCTGCCCGTCCTCGCGCTCGCGGTGGCCCTCGTCCAGTTCGCCCTCGAGTCCCGATGGCACTAGGCCCACCCGCGCCGCCTTCGTACGGCGCGGGTGCCCGTGGTCGTCCTCTTGGTCGCGTTCACCGCCGGCACCGTCGTCCTCGTTTTCCACGAGCAGGCCGAACAGAGCCGGGTCGAAGCCCAGCGGCAGGACGTCGCCGACCAACTCGCCGGGTCGTCCGCTCGCCAGCGAGAGATGAGGGGGTCGCTGCGGCGGCTGGCCGCCCTCATGGAGCCCTACCAACGGGAGGCCGAACGGCGGTTCCCGACTCTGCCCCCCGATGAGGCCCTCGAAGCCTTCGGTCGGACGTACTCCACGGGGCAGTACATGAGCCAGATCATGTCGTCCGGGGAGGGCGGCCGATACGTCCCGGAGCGGGACCAAGAGGCCTTCGGGGACCCGGACCAAGACGGCGACGACGACCGGGTCGTCGTAAAGCAGTACGCGGCGCAGGGGGGCAACGGGTGGTAC
>JAAXJP010000358.1 GCA_012269805.1 Rubrivirga sp. | reverse complement strand
GCACCGACCCCGCCCGCCTCGACGCCGCCGGCCCCGAGGCGGCGGCCTCCGGCGACAGCTACCTCGACATGGACCTCCTCCGGTTCACGACCGCGGGGAGCGTCGACGACGGGAAGAGCACGCTGATCGGGCGGCTCCTCTACGACTCGAAGTCGATCTTCGAGGACCAGATGGAGGCCGTCGAGCAGGCCTCGCGCGACCGCGGGATGGACGCGGACGGCGTCCCGAACCTCGCCCTCCTCACCGACGGGCTCCGCGCCGAGCGCGAGCAGGGGATCACGATCGACGTGGCCTACCGGTACTTCGCGACGCCGCGGCGCAAGTTCATCATCGCCGACACGCCCGGCCACGTCCAGTACACCCGGAACATGGTGACGGGGGCCTCGACGGCCGACCTCGCCGTCATCCTCGTCGACGCCAAGCGGGGCGTCCAGACCCAGTCGAAGCGCCACGCCTTTATCGCCTCGCTCCTCGGCATCCCCCACGTCGTCGTGGCCATCAACAAGATGGACCTCGTCGGGTACGCGGAGGCCGTGTTCGACCGGATCGTCGACGACTTCTCGGCCTTCGCGGCCAAGCTCGACCTCCACGACGTGGACTTTATCCCGGTCTCGGCGCTCAAAGGCGACAACGTCGTCGAGCGGAGCGGGCACATGGACTGGTACGGAGGCTCGACGCTGCTCCACCACCTCGAACGCGTCAACGTGGCCGGCGACCGGAACCTCCGCGACTTCCGGTTCCCGGTCCAGACCGTCATCCGGCCGGACCAGTCGTTCCGCGGGTTCGCGGGGACGATCGCCTCGGGCGCCATCCGGCCCGGCGAGGAGGTTCTCGCGCTGCCCGCCGGCACGCGGTCGACGGTCAAGGCGATCACGACGCTCGACGGGGACCTCGAGGAGGCCTCGGCCGGCGAGGCCGTCGTCGTCAGGCTGGAGGACGAGATCGACGTGAGCCGTGGCGACATGCTCGTCCGCGTCGGGAACCTCCCCGAGGTGGGCACGGGCATCGAGGCCATGATGTGCTGGATGGCCGAGGAGGAGCTCCAGCCGAACCGGCACTACCTGTTGCGGCACACCACGCGCGAGGTCAAGGCCTTCGTCGACGAGATCGTCTACCGGGTCGACGTCGACACGCTCCACCGCGAGGACGCCGCCACGCTCGGGCTCAACGACATCGGGCGTGTCCGCGTGACGACGGCGGCCCCGCTCTTTTTCGACCCGTACCGCCAGTCGAAGCCGACGGGCGCCTTCATCCTCATCGACCCGTACTCGAACGCGACGGTCGCCGCGGGCATGATCCGCGGGGGCGCGCAGAGCCCGGAGGAGGTGGCCGACCGGGCCGCCCGCCTCGAGCGCTCGGCCGACGCGGCCGCGGCCTTCGAGGACCGCCAGGTCTCGCCGAACGTGGTGTGGGAGGGGCTCAACATCCCGCGCGAGGAACGGGAGGCGCGGCAGGAGCACCAAGCCGCCGTCCTGTGGTTTACCGGCCTCTCGGGCTCCGGAAAGACGACGGTCGCGCGCGAGGTCGAGCGCCGGCTCTTCGACGCGGGCGTCAAGACAATGCTGCTCGACGGCGACCAGGTCCGCCACGGGCTCTCGGGCGACCTCGGGTTCAGCCCCGCCGACCGCCGGGAGAACAACCGTCGCGTGGGCGAGGTGGCCCGGCTCTTTTTCGAGTCCGGCGCCGTCACGCTCTGCACGTTCGTTTCGCCGTACGCCGCCGACCGGGACCGCGTGCGGGACCTGATCCCGGACGGCCGCTTTTTCGAGGTGTTCGTCGACGTCGACGTGGAGACGGCGAAGGAGCGCGACCCGAAGGGGATCTACGCGAAGGCCGATCGGGGGGAGATCGACAACCTGACGGGCGTCTCGGCGCCCTACGAGGCGCCCCAGGACCCAGAGCTCACGCTCCAGACCGCCGCGATGAGCGAGGCCGAAGCCGCCGACGCGGTGCTCGCCGCCCTCGGCAGCGCCGGGATCGTCGAGTGGGACCGGTAGTCGTGGAACGCCCCCTCACCCCCCGCTACGCACGCTCGTGACCGTCCGCGAAACCACGTTGCCGGGCGTGCTCGTCGTCGAGCCGCGCGTGTTTGGGGACGCCCGGGGGTTCTTCCTCGAGCGTTATCACGCCGAGCGCTACGCCGAGGCGGGCATCCCCGCGGCATTCGTCCAGGACAACCACAGCCGCTCGACCCGCGGGACCCTGCGCGGGCTCCACTTCCAACGGGCTCACCCGCAGGGCAAGCTGGTCGAGGTCGTCCGCGGGAGGATCTGGGACGTCGCCGTCGACCTCCGGCCGGGCTCGCCGACCTTCGGCCAGTGGGAAGGCGTCCTGCTCACGGAGGAGTCGCACCGTCAACTGTGGGTCCCGCCCGGGTTCGGCCACGGGTTCTGCGTGCTCAGCGACGAGGCCGACGTCCTCTACAAGTGCACCGACGTCTACCGGCCCGACGACGAGGGCGGCGTCCGGTGGGACGACCCCGACCTCGGGATCGAGTGGCCGCTCGACGAGGTGCCGTTGCTCTCGGCCAAGGACCGGGCCCTTCCGGAACTGGCGGACCTCGCGGAGAGCGACCTCCCCGTGCCTTCCCTCGTGCCGTGACGGTGCTTGTGACCGGGGCGGGGGGACAGGTCGGCCGCGCCCTCGTCCGCCTCGGTCCCGAGCTCGGGACCGACGTGGTCGGCCTCGACCGAGCCGCGCTCGACGTTACAGACGCCGCGGCGGTCCGCGATGCCGTCGCGGGCCTCCGACCCGATGCCATCGTGAACGCCGCGGCCTACACGGCCGTCGACCGGGCGGAGGCCGAGCCGGGCGCCGCCTACGCCGTCAACCGCGACGCCGCGGGGTACCTCGCCGAGGCGGCCGAGTCCGCCGGCGTCCCGCTCGTCCACATCTCGACGGACTACGTGTTTGACGGAACCAAGGGCGGACCGTACGCCCCCGACGACCCGGTCGCGCCGCTCAACGTGTATGGGGCGAGCAAGGCCGCGGGCGAGGAGGCCGTCCGCGCGGTGACGGGTCGGGCGGTGATCCTGCGCACCGCGTGGGTGTTCGACGGGACGGCGAACAACTTTGTGACCACGATGCTCCGGCTCGCCACGGAGCGCCCCCGTCTCACCGTCGTCGCCGACCAATGGGGGCACCCCACGCCCGCCGCCGACGTCGCGCGGGGGGCACTGGCCGCCGCCCGCCGCGCCGCGGACGGGCTCGCCGGGACCGTCCATTTCGGAGGGCTCCCGCTCGCAACGTGGCACGACCTGGCGACCGCCGCTGTGGACGCGGGGCATGCGGCGGGGCTGTCCCCGCTCGTCCCCATCGATCCGGTTCCGACGGAGGCGTACCCCACAGCCGCGCGTCGTCCCCAGCGAGTCGAATTCGACCTGACGGCGTCACTCGAGGCGCTCGGTCTGAGCGCGGCACCGGACTGGCGGCTCGGCCTCGTGGAGGAAATCCAGCGGGGCTTAGGCTCCTGAAATCAATGTGATACCCGGGCGGGGGGATTCTCGTATGGTCGAGGGGGAGACCTTGTGCCTTTCGCCCTCTCCGCAGTATCTACCGCGTAGCGCTCACGGCCCCCGTTCGATCTAGACTGTTCTCCTGTCGCGCCGCTCCCCATGCCCGTGATCGCTCTGGCCCTCGGGTTTCTCGTCAGCCTCGTGGCGGCGCTCGTCTTCGTCCCCGTGGTCCGAAGAGCAGCCGTCCGTGCGGGGTGGGTGGACGTGCCCGACGGGGTCCGGAAGGTCCATGCCTGGGCCGTTCCGAACGTGGGCGGCATCGCCATCGTCGGGGCGGCATGCGTTGGGATCGGCGTCATGACGGTGGCGCGCCTCGAACTCCCGCGCTCGATCTCCGGCGCGCTGACCTTGCCGCACCCGTTTGTCGTGCTGGGCGCGCTCGTCATCGCGGCGGTCGGGTTCTGGGACGATCTCCGTGAGATCACGTACCGGTCCAAGTTCTCCGCGCAGCTCGCCGTGACGGCACTCGCGTTCTTGGGAGGCGCTCGCGTGGTCGTGTTTGATGGGCCACTCGGCGATGGGGGGCTCGCGCTGGCCGTCTCGGCCGTCCTCACCGTCATCTGGATGGTGGGCATGATGAACGCGGTCAACCTGATCGATGGGATGGACGGGCTGGCGGCTGGGGTTGTCGCGATCGCGTTCTGGGGGCTGGCCGGGGCCCACGCCATGCGGGGGGACATCGGCGCGCTCGTGCTGGCGGCGGCCGTGAGCGGGGCGCTCATGGGGTTCCTCCGCTACAACTTCAACCCGGCGTCGATCTTCATGGGCGACAGCGGGAGCCTGTTCCTCGGCTACGTCATGGCCGCCTATGCGCTGCGCGGGACGTCCCACCCGCACCCGGTTCTCGCCCTCGTGATCCCGGTGGTGATCATGGGCATCCCGGTTCTCGATACGGGAGTCTCGATCCTCCGGCGGAGGATGACGGGGAAGCCGCTGTTCTCCGCGGATCGCGACCACATCCACCACAGGCTCATGGCGCAGATGTCGACTCGCCATGCGGCCGTTACACTGTACCTGTTCGGGGCGTTCTTGGCGCTCGGGGGCATCGCCATGTCGGGTCAGCGGTGGATCCCAGCGCTCGGGACGTTCGTCGCGGGCACGGGCGTGGTCTACGCGTTCCTGTGCTACGTCCACTACCTGCCGACGCCGGCCGCCGTCGTCCGGTTTGCACAGCGGCGGCGGGCCCTCAGTGGGCAGCGTGCAGAGGGGGGCACCGAGGCCCCTCGGGCGGGGCGGGTCGCGCATGAGCGGTTCGAGCCGGTCGCCGGTCCCGAGCGGTAGGAGCCGTCCCCGCCTCGGCGCCGAGGCGGACCGGCTCAGCAGGGGGAGGGCGTCGCCTTTTCACCCCCGGTCAACGCTGTGGGGGGGCGGGTCCAGATAGCTTGGTCGGAACCGCTTCCGACTTCCCCCCTCTGCTCATGGCCTCCGTCATTCTCTCCGCCGCCCGCACGCCCGTCGGGTCCTTCGGCGGATCGCTCTCGTCCGTCCCCGCGCCTACGCTCGGCGCCACCGCCATCGAGGGCGCCCTCGACCGGGCCGGCGTCCAGAAGGACCAGGTCCACGAGGTCATCATGGGCAACGTGGTCACGGCGGGGGAGGGGCAGGCCCCCGCCCGTCAGGCCGCGCTCGGCGCCGGGCTCCCCCAGGGCGTCCACTGCATGACCATCAACAAGGTCTGCGGGAGCGGGATGAAGGCCGTCATGCTGGCCGACCAAGCCATCCGCGCGGGTGACGCGCAGGTGGTCGTCGCCGGCGGCATGGAGAACATGTCGCAAGCGCCGTTCTACCTTCCGAAGGCCCGCTACGGCTACGGCTACGGCAACGGGGAACTGGTCGACGGCCTGTTCCACGACGGCCTCCGCGACGCCTACGACGGCGTGGCGATGGGCGTCGCGGCCGACCAGTGCGGCGAGACCTGCAACGTCCCGCGGGACCGGCAGGACGCGTTCTCGGTCGAGAGCTACCGTCGCGCCCAGGCGTCCGTCGAGAACGGCGCGTTCGCCGAGGAGATCGTGCCCGTGACCGTCAAGGGCCGGAAGGGCGACACCGTCGTCGACACGGACGAGGAGCCGGCGCGGACCAACTTCGACAAGATCCCGCAGCTCCGGCCCGTGTTCTCGAAGGAGGGGACGGTCACGGCGGCCAACGCGAGCACGATCAACGACGGCGCCGCCGCGCTCGTCGTGGCCTCGGCCGAGTGGGCGGAGGCGAACGGCAAGACGCCGCTCGCCCGGATCGTGGCGAGCGCGCAGCACAGCCAGGCGCCGATGGAGTTCACGACGGCGCCGATCGAGGCCGTCAACAAGGTGCTCGACAGGGCCGGCCTGACGCTCGACGACATCGACCTGTTCGAGGTCAACGAGGCGTTCGCGGTCGTGGCGCTGGCGGCGCAGGACGCGCTCGGCATCCCGCACGAGAAGCTCAACGTCCGCGGCGGCTCGGTCGCCGTCGGCCACCCGATCGGGGCGTCCGGGGCGCGGATCCTCACGACGCTCCTCCACGCCATGGTCGAGCGCGACGCCAAGCGGGGGCTGGCCGCCATCTGCATCGGCGGCGGCGAGGCGACGGCGATCGTCGTCGAGCGGGGCTAGGCGCCGCCCAGGCGCGCGCCGACCCTTTTCGTATCACTCCGCACGCATCACACCATGAACGTCACCGTCATCGGCGCGGGCACGATGGGCAACGGCATCGCCCACGTGTTCGCCCAGTCCGGCCACGCCGTCACGCTCGTCGACCTCGACCAGGCCCGCCTCGACGCCGCGCTCGCCACCATCGACAAGAACCTCGGCCGCCAGGTCGCCAAGGAGAAGCTCACGGCCGAGCAGCAGGAGGCCACGCTCGCCCGCGTCGCCCTGAAGACCGACCTCGCCGAGGGCGTCGCCGAAGCCGACCTCGTTGTCGAGGCGGCCACGGAGGACGCGACGCTCAAGGCCAAGATCTTCGAGCAGATCGACGACGCGGCGCCCCCCGCCGCCATCCTCGCCTCGAACACGTCGTCCATCTCGATCACGCAGATCGCGGGCGCCACGCGCCGGCCGGAGCAGGTCATCGGGATGCACTTTTTCAACCCGGTCCCCGTCATGAAGCTCGTCGAGGTCGTCCGCGGCCTCGCGACGAGCGACGCGACGTATGAGACGGTCCGCCGGCTCTCGGAAGACCTGGGCAAGGTGCCCGTCGAGGTCAACGACGCGGCCGGGTTCGTCTCGAACCGCGTGCTCATGCCGATGATCAACGAGGCCGTGTTCTGCGTCCACGAGGGCGTGGCGACGGCCGAGGCGGTCGACACGGTCATGAAGCTGGGGATGGCCCACCCGATGGGCCCGCTCACGCTGGCCGACTTTATCGGCCTCGACGTCTGCCTCGCCATCCTCGAGGTGCTCCACCGCGAGCTCGGTGAGGACAAATACCGGCCGTGCCCGCTCCTCCGGAAGATGGTCGCCGCCGGCTACCTCGGGCGGAAGTCCGGCAAGGGGTTCTACGACTACGCGTAGCGGGCTGCGCCCACGCGCGCCGGCCCGGCGAGACCTCGCGCTCGCCGGGCCGCCTCCATTCCGGGGGAGGCGTCGGCTCAGATGCCGAACGACATGAACTCGTCCTTGTCGTCGCCGCCGGTCTCCTCCGAGGTCTCGGTCTCTTCCTCGCCGCCCTCCTCATCGTCGTCGCCCCACGGGTCGGGGTCGGAGCACGTGCAGGTCCAGGGGTCGATGATCTCCATGCAGGTGACGCCTGGGCACCCCCGCTCGCCCTCGGGGGTGTCGCCCTCGGGGCCATCGTACGTGCTCGGGTTCGTCCAAACGTGGGACTCGCCCCGGTCGGTGAGGATGGCGAACGCGGTGATCTGCCGGGGGGCAGGGAGGTCCCCCCGGGTCTCGACGCCGCCCTCGATCCGGCGGACCGACTCGATGAGGATCCAGCCATCGGGCCCGCGGACCGCGATCTGCTCGACGGCGCCGCGCCATGTCGGGCGGGCGTCGCGCTGGCGGGTGATGCGAATCGTGGCCGGGCGGAGGGCGCCGTCGGTCGACGCATAGGCGATCCGGACGGTGTGGCTCGTGGCGAGCGCGGCGCGGTCGGGAGATGGGCCGGTGGAGGGCTCGAACGCGATGAGGGGGAGCGCCGACAGGAGAGCGAGGGCGGAGAGGACGGAGCGCATAGGGAGGGGGGATGCTCATCGGTCCCTACGCAGGGACCCCGTACCGCAGGTCAGCTTCCGCCGCTTCGGCGGCGTCAGGTTGAGGATCGTCGGCCGGGGGAGCGGGTTCGAGGAGGGCACCGCTCTTCCGACATGCCCGACTCGCTCACCGTCTTCATCACCGGCGCCTCCGCCGGCATCGGCGCCGCCTGCGCCCGCGCCTTCGCCGCCAAGGGCGACCGGGTCATCCTCGCCGCCCGCCGCGCCGACGCACTTGAGGCCCTCGCCGCCGACCTCGACGACGCGCTCGGCGCCGGCACCGCGCTCGTCGTCCCGCTCGACGTGACCGACGCGCAAGCCCACCTCGACGCCATCGCCGGCCTGCCCGACGACTGGGCTGAGGTCGACGTGGCCGTCCTCAACGCGGGGCTGTCGAAGGCGCTCGATCCGGTGTGGGAGAACACGCCCGAGGACGTCGACGCGATGGTGGACGTCAACGTGAAGGGCGTGATCAACGGGTTCCGGGCCTTCGTGCCGGGGATGCTGGACCGCGGGCGGGGGCACGTCATTACGCTGGCCTCGACGGCCGGCCACACCGTGTACCCCGGCGGCGTCGTGTACTGCGCCACGAAGCACGCCGTGCGCGCCCTCACCGACGGTCTGAAGGTGGACCTCCACGGCACGCCGCTCCGCGTCAGCGCCGTCTCGCCGGGGATGGTGGAGACCGACTTTTCGCTCGTCCGGTTCGACGGCGACCGCGACCGTGCCGACGCCGTCTACGCCGACACGACGCCGCTCACGGCCGAGGACGTCGCCGACGCCGTCGTGTACTGCGCGCACGCCCCGGCCCGCGTCAACGTGCAGGAGCTGTTGCTGACGCCGCGCGTCCAGTCGGGCTTCACGATGATCGCCCGTGGAGAGGAGGCCGACCGCGTCGAGGGCCGGTAGCGCCCGCCCCGGGCATGCCGCCGAGGCGGGCGGGCCGGGCGCGTGATCCTCGATCCGTGTGGGGCGCGGAGGGAGGGGCGTCCTACCCTCCGCCCGATGCGCCTCCTGATCGCCCTCCTCGTCGTCGCCGCGGCCGCCAGCGCCCAGCCGGCCCCGGCCTCGGACTACGCCGACCTTCTGAGCACGCGGTTCTTCCCTGCGACCGGCCAGTTCCTTTTCGACTCGCCCGGTGCGGAGTTTATCCTGTTCCCCGGCCAGGAGCCGGGGTACGACATCGAAGGCGCGGCGTTCATGGTCCGCGACGACCAGAACGAGGTCGTGGGAGGGCAATGGATCGGGTCGACCGGCTCGACCGGGTCCGCGGCGATTCAGACGCTCGGCACGCGCGGAGCGCCGGAGTGGCAGCGCACGCTGGATGACGGCGGCTCCTACGTTCTCGACCTCGTGTGGGGCGGGGAGGTCGTCGGGCGCGTCCCGTTCACGGCGTCGGTCGAGCAGAGCGGCGACCCGTACAACCCCGGCCAGTCCTACGTTCTCGAAGGACCGTGGCGGACCCACGCCTACTTCCGGCACGAGACCGACCGGCCGGAGTACCTCATGTACCTCGACGCCTGGATCGGGCCCGGCGAGATGGAGTCGAACGCGCAGACCGAGGTGTCCATCCGCCGGAACGGCGAGGAGGTCGCGTGGGGCCACGGGTTCTCGAACATGACCCACGGCTGGGGGCTCGTCGACTACCGCCTCCACAAGCCGGAGAGCCGGGACCCCCGCGGGCGGTTCGCGCGCGCGGCCCCGAACCCGCTCCCCTGGACGATTCAGGACGTCACGCCCGGGACCTACGAGATCGTGTTCTCGAGCGAGACCGGCCCGTTCCGCACGATGACGATCGAGGGCGGCGACGGTACGTTCGTCCCGCACCCGCGGAGCGCGCTCGACTACGAGCCCCGCGCGTTCTTCCTGGGGACGCGCCGGATGACCGACCAGAACCTCCGGACCAGCAACTCGCTGTACTGGATCGCGCCGCCCGTCGAGTAACGGGAGCCCCGCCCACCGTGGCGCGTAGGGGCGGGCGATGCCCCCGGACCTCGACCTCGCCCACCTCGGCGCGGCCCTCGCGGCCCGCCTCCGCCGGCCGCTGCCGGGCCACGACGCGCACGCCGAGATGGCGCCGTTCCCGGCGCGCGCGACCGTCGAGACGCTCTCGACCGACCTCAACGAGGGCCGCCCCGCGGCGACGCTCGTGCTCCTGTACCCGGATGAAGCGGGCGCGCCCCACTTTGTGCTGACGGTCCGGCGGTCGCACCTCCGCGACCACGCGGGGCAGGTGTCGCTACCGGGCGGGAGCCTCGAGGACGGCGAGACGCCGGAGGCCGCCGCCCGCCGCGAGGCGTTCGAGGAGGTCGGCGTGGCTCCCGAGGCGGTCGAGGTGGTCGGTCGGCTCACGCCGATCTACATCCCGCCGTCGCGGTTCTCGGTCTGGCCCATCGTCGCGACGACGGCCGCGCGCCCGCCGTTCGTGGCGCAGGAGACCGAGGTCGCCGCCGTCGTCGAGGTCCCGCTGGCCGACGTGCTCGACGACGCGCGCCGCGGGAGTTCCATGCGCGCGGCGCCGCTCGGCGACTTCGACGTTCCGTTCTTCGACCTCGCCGGGCTCGAGGTGTGGGGCGCGACGGCCATGATGCTGGCCGAGTTCGTCGCCGTCCTCCGCGACGTGGCCTAAAGCTCGACCGGCTCGACCTCCCGGACGCCCTTCGCGTTCTCCTCCACGAACGCGGCCGGCCGGCTCGTCGAGTGGTAGAACAGCAGGAGGTGGCCCGCCTCGGCGGCCTCGGCGACCAGCCGGTCGCGCCACGCCTGCGACCGCTTCCCGTCGACGTCGTACTTGGCCTGGTAGCGCCGCGTGACGGCGCCGGGCGTCCCGAGCACGTCGCCGCCGAAGACGGCCTGCAGGCCGCCCGTCTGGATCCGGACGATCTGGTGCGCGCCCGTGTGCCCGCCCGTCACCTCGAGCGCGACCGGGCCGACCTCGGCGTTGCCCTCGACCGCGACGAGTTGCCCTTCCCGGTCGAGCGTCTCGACCACGAGCGCCCGCGCCCGCTCCGACTCGCCGTGGTAGCCCTCCGCAGTAATCTCGGCGTTCTGGACCACGTAGTCGGCGCTCGGGAACGTCGGCCGCCAGTCGGTGCCGACGGGCGAGATCGCCCCGCCCGAATGGTCGAAGTGGAGGTGCGACAGGATCACCCGGTCGACGGCCTCGGGCGCGACGCCGAGGCGGGCGAGCCCGTCGAGCAGGAACTCCGTCCCGCGGCCCTCCGCCCACGACCCGAGCCCGGTGTCGATGAGGAACGTGCTCTCCGGCGCGCGGACGAGGAACGGCGTGACGGAGATGAACAACGTGCCGGGCCGGGCCGGGTCGCCCTCGGCGTGCGGCACGAACCGCTTGTCCGTCCCGACGGTGAACCGCCCCTCAGGGAGCGCGTGGATCTGGAG
>JAAXJP010000289.1 GCA_012269805.1 Rubrivirga sp. | reverse complement strand
GTCGTAGGCCTCGGACACCTCGGGGTCGGCGTAGACCGCGGCCTCGTTCATGAGGAAGTGGAACCGGGCGCCGACGGGGACGAGGGCCTCGACGAGGGCCTCGAGTCGGGCGCCCCCCCGATCGGCGGCCTCGACGACGGGGGCGACCGCGCGGGCAGTCTGAGCGAGGGCTTCGAGGGCGAGGGCGCGGACGAGGCCGTCCCGGGACTCGAAGTGGCGGTAGAGGGTGGCGCGCCCGACGCCTGCGGCGTCAGCGACGTCGGCGATGGAGGCGCCGGGGTTACGGGCGAAGACGGCCGCGGCCGCATCGAGGATGGGGGACTTGGGAGAGGCCATGACAGTGTGGGTGAGACTGCAATATCCCTAATGAGACATTTTTGTTCCAGGAAGATAAGAGCGCCCTGGAGCTCCTGCCCGCGCAGGCCTCCGTGTGCGAGGGAGAGGGCTTTCCCCCGCTCTTCTCACAACGGAGGTCCCCCGACCGACTGAGTCCAGTCAGGAGACCAGGCGCCGGGCCTCGACCGAGAGCGTGAGGTCGGTGTCCACCCACGTTCGCCGAGGCCGAGCAGGCCGATCACGAACCAGGGCGGGCCTCCGAGAGCTCTGGGAGCGAGGCGCGCCGTGCACCTGGAACCTGGAAATCAGGACGTCAGGCAGCCCGTCGTCGACTCTCTGGTAGGCCGTCGTGCCGTCGTCCACCCGGACACGATGGACGGGCAGCGAGGCGTACAAGCCACCGGTCGAGCGGGTCACGTGCCGCCCCCCACCGCGTACGCCACGACGTCCTCGCCTAGGACGCGGTCGAGCGTGTCCGCGAGGCGGTCGGCGTCGGCCTCCCCGAAGGCGAGCGGCGGCTTGACCTTGAGCACGTTGTGGGCCGGGCCGTCGGTGCTGAGGAGCACGCCCTCCTCCTTCATCCGCTCGACGACGTAGGCGGCGGCCTCGGGCGCCGGCTCGCGCGACGACCGGTCGCGCACCAGCTCCGCCCCGATAAACAGCCCGAGCCCCCGCACGTCGCCCACGACCGGGTGACGCTCCTGGAGCTCCCTGAGGCGGGCGCGGAGGTGGGCCCCCACCCGGTCCGCGTGCTCCTGCAGCCCGTCGCGCTCGATCACGTCGAGCACGGCCAGCCCGATCGAGCACGAGACGGGGTTGCCCCCGAACGTGTTGAAGTACTCCATCCCGGTGTCGAACGAGGCCGCGACCTCGGGCGTCGTGACCACGGCCGCGAGGGGGTGCCCGTTCCCCATCGGCTTCCCCATCGTCACGATGTCCGGGACCACCCCCTGCGTCTCGAACCCCCAGAAGTGGGTGCCCACGCGGCCGAACCCGACCTGGACCTCGTCCGCGATGCAGACCCCGCCCGCGGCGCGGACGCGCGCGTAGGCCCCTTCCAGGAACCCGTCGGGCAGGACCACCTGTCCCCCCACACCAGGGAGGGACTCGGCGATGAACGCGGCGACGGGCCGGCCCTCCCGGTCGGCGGCCTCGACCGTCTCGCCGACGTGGGCCGCGTACGCCCGCCCCGCGTCGGCGCCGCGCCCCCGGTACGGCCCCCGGTACGGGTCGGGCATCGGGGCGACGTGCGTGTGCGGCGGCCGGCCCGGCCCCCCGGGGCCGTCGAACTTGTACGGGCTGATCTCGATGAGCGAGCTGAGGTGGCCGTGGTAGGCGTGGTCGAGCACGACGACGTCCCGCCGGCCGGTGTGCGCACGGGCCAGGCGGAGGGCGAGGTCGTTCGCCTCGCTCCCGCTGTTCACGAAAAAGCACACCCGCAGCGGGTCGGGCAAGCGGGCCGTCAGCCGGCGGGCGTAGCGCGCGATGAGGTCGTGGAGGTACCGGGTGTTCGTGTTGAGCGCGGCCATCTGCCGCTGCCCCGCCGCCACCACCTCGGGGTGGCCGTGGCCCACGTGGGGCACGTTGTTCACCGCGTCGAGGTACGCCCGCCCCTCCGCGTCGTAGAGGTGCTGGAGGTGCCCCCGGACGATCGTGAGCGGACGCCGGTACGAGAGGCTCAGCGAGGGGCCGAGCCGCTCGGCCCGCGTCGCCCGGATCTCGTCGGCCGCGAGCGGGGACGTCGGGAACTGCCCCCCGTCGATCCGGACCACCAGGTTGGGGTCGAGCGAGAGCCCGGTCCACACGGCGCGAGCCGAGGGGGGAGCCACGCCAGGGAAGTCCGCGCCCATCCCGAGGAGGTCGGTCACGACCTGGAGGTGGAGGCGGGGCGCGCCCCACCGCGCCTCGTCGGCCGGCCCGACCTGGCCGACCGGCTCGCCCCGGTGGAGTGCCTGGCCCGCCGCGAGGCCGGCCACCGAGTCCGGGCTCAGCCCCCGGTAGAGGGTGTAGAACGTCGGGGCACCCGGCGGGGCGTGCGCCACCACCACCGTGGCGTCCGCGCCCGCCGCCGTCCCGACGCTGTGGACGGCCCCGTCGAACGGGACGCAGACCGGGGTGCCCGCCGGCCGGAACAGGTCGAGCCCCAGGTGGACCGTCGAGGGCTCGGCGCCGCCGCCCGCCCGGTCCGGTCCGTCCCCACGTGGCACCCGGGCCTCGGCGTAGCGCCCGACGCCCGTCGAGGCCCCCACGGCTTCCAAGCGGTCGCGGACACGTTCGGCCGAGGCGTCCGGGCGCAGGAGGCCGGGCTCGGCCCACTCCGTGCTCCCCACGCTCAGGTCGAACACGTGCACCGCGCCGTCGGGCGGGGCGGGGCGGACGACCGGGGCGAACGTCGAGGCGTGCGACCGGAGCCAAGCCTCGACGCGG
>JAAXJP010000093.1 GCA_012269805.1 Rubrivirga sp. | reverse complement strand
CCCTCTGCCCGCGCGGGTCTGGCCCCGAGCCCCCCCGCCGCGGCGCCGGGGCGGGAGGGGGCGGCCGCCGCCCTCGGCCGGGAGTTTGACGCGCGGCTCTGCGGCGGCCCCAGGCCCGACGGGCTCGCGGCCCGCGCCCCGCGCGACCGCCTCGGCCTGACCGCCCCCGACGCCGTCGTCGACACGCTCTCCGGCGGGCAGAAGAAACGCGTGGCCCTCGCGCGGGCGATCGTCGAGCGGCCGGACCTCCTCGTCCTCGACGAGCCGACGAACCACCTCGATACGGAGACCATCGAGTGGCTGGAGGGCCTCCTCCGGTCGTGGACGGGCGCGCTCCTCCTCGTCACGCACGACCGCTACTTTCTCGACCGCGTCACGAACCGGATGCTGGAGGTCGCCGGCGGCGACGTCGCGCGCTACGTCGGCTCCTACTCCGACTACCTCGAGCAGAAGGAGGCGCAGGCCGTCGTCGAGGCGGCCGAGGAGGCCAAGCGCCAGAACCTCGCCAAGCGCGAGCTCGCGTGGCTCCGGCGCGGCGCCAAGGCGCGGACTTCGAAGTCGAAGGCGCGGATCGACCGGGCCCACGCGCTCCTCGACGCCAAGCTCGAGGCGGGGCCGGGTGACATCGAGATCGACTCGGTCGCCACGCGGCTCGGCAAGAAGGTCATCCAGCTGAAGGACGTGGCGAAGGGCTGGGACGGCGAGCCCCTCTTCTCGGGCCTCACGTACGAGGTGGCCCGCGACGACCGGCTCGGGATCATCGGCCCGAACGGGTCCGGCAAGACGACGCTCCTCGAGATCCTCGCGGGCCACCTCGCGCCCGACGCCGGGACGGTCGAGGTCGGCCCGACGGTCTCGGTCGGCTACTACGACCAGGAGAGCCGGGCCCTCGCGGCGGCGTCCGAGGAGGGCGCCGACCAGCGGATGATCGACTACGTCGAGGCCATCGCCGACAACGTCAAGCTCTCCGACGGGACCGTCATCACGGCGGCGCAGATGCTGGAGCGGTTCCTCTTCCCGCGGAGCCAGCACTACACGCCGGTCGGGCTCCTCTCCGGGGGCGAGCGGCGGCGGCTGTACCTCCTCCGCGTGCTCCTCGGCGCGCCGAACGTCCTCCTCCTCGACGAGCCGACCAACGACCTCGACATCCCGACGCTCCAGGCGCTCGAGGACTACCTCGACACGTTCGCCGGCGCCGTCGTCACGGTCTCGCACGACCGCTACTTTCTGGACCGGACGGTCGGGCACCTCTTGCGGCTCGACGGCGAGGGTGGGGTCCGCGAGATCCCCGGCGACTACTCGGCGTGGGCGGAGATCCGCCAGCGCGAGGAGGCTGCGCGCGAGGCGGCCGCGGCGGCGAAAGCCCAGGCGGCCCCGCCCGCCTCGGCGGCCCCGCGCGAGGAGCCGGCGCCGGTCAAGAAGAAGCTGCCCTACCCCCAGCCCCGCGAGCTGGCGCCGCTGGAGGACCGGAGCGCCGAGGCCGAGGCCCGCCAGCCGGAGCTCGAGGCGGAGCTCGCCGCGCACGCCACCGAGGCGGACAAGGTCGTGGCCCTCTCCAAAGCGCTCGCCGAGCTGAACCGCCAGCTCGAGGCCGACGTCGACCGCTGGGCCGAGCTGGCGGAGCGGGCGTAGCTACGCCGGCGCCTCGGCCCCGACTTCCTTCCGCACGACCGGCGCCACCTCCGTCCCGAAGAGCTCGATCGCCCGCATCACGTCGGCGTGCGGGATCGGGCCGACGGTGAGCTGGAGCAGGTGCCGGTCGTGGCCGAAGACCTCGTGCTGGTAGAGGATCTTGTCGACCACCTCCTGCGGGCTCCCGAGCACGAGCGCGCCCTCGAGGCCGAGCTCCGCCGCCATCTGCGCGGCCGACGGCGGCGGCCAGCCGCGCTCGCGCCCGATCCGCGCCATCCGCTCCGTGAACGGCCCCAGCGCGACCTCGGCGGCCTCCCCCGCCGTCGGGCCGATGAACCCGTGGCCGTTGATCGAGACCTGGAGCGCGTCGGGGTCGTGGCCGGCCTCGGCGGCCGACTCGCGGTAGAGGTCGACGAGCGAGCGGAACCGGGCCGGCTGCCCGCCGATGATGGCGATGGCGAGGTTCAGCCCTAGCCGCCCCGCCCGCGCCACCGAGGCAGGCGTCCCGCCGACAGCGACCCACACGGGCAGCGGGTCCTGGACCGGCCGCGGGTACACGGCCTGGTCGCGGAGCGGCGCACGGTGCCGGCCGCTCCACGTCACCCGCTCCGACGCGCGGAGCGCGAGGAGTAGGTCGAGCTTCTCCGAGAACAGCGCGTCGTAGTCGCGGAGGTCGTAGCCGAACAGCGGGAACGACTCGGTAAAGGACCCACGGCCGACGAGAATCTCGGCGCGGCCGCCCGAGAGCTGGTCGAGCGTCGCGAAGTCCTGGAACACGCGGACGGGGTCGTCGGAGGAGAGGACCGTGACGGCGCTCGTCAGGCGGATCCGCTCGGTCCGCGCCGCCGCCGCCGCGAGCACGACGGCCGGCGCCGAGGCCGCGTAGTCCTTCCGATGGTGCTCCCCGACGCCGAACACGTCGAGGCCGACCTCGTCGGCGAGGGCGATCTCGTCGAGCAGGTCGCGGAGGCGGGTCGTGTCGGTCCCCTCGGGCGGGACCTCGGCAAAGGAGAAGAGGCCGAGCTCCATGGGCTGGATGGTTGTTTCGACAGCAAACGTTCGGAGTGGCGTCCGGGTCCGCCCGCCTGACGGCGTCGACCCGACGGTCCGCGACCGAGACGGACGACGCGGG
>JAAXJP010000520.1 GCA_012269805.1 Rubrivirga sp. | reverse complement strand
CTCCAAGAGCTCACGGACCAGGCGCAGGAGTTGGGGTTGGGGTACGGGGCCGAGCCGGACGCGTAGGCTCCGGCAGACCCGCGTCATAATAGAGGAGTAGCTGAGCCCCACCCCCGTGCGCCTCGCCGTCCTCGACGCCAACGTCCTCTACCCGGCCCACCTCCGGGACGTCCTCCTCCGGCTCGCGGCCGGGGGGTTCTACCGACCGCGGTGGTCGGCACGCATCCACGAGGAGTGGACTCGGAACCTGCTCGCGAACCGACCGGACCTGACCGCAGAGCAGCTGGCCCGGACGCGGGAGCTCATGGAGCGGGCGTTCCCGGACGCCGACGTGGAGGGGTACGAGCGGCACGAGGGCGGTCTCGCGATGCCCGACCCCGACGACCGGCACGTGCTGGCGGCGGCCGTCGAGGCCGAGGCCGGAGAGGTCGTGACGTGGAACCTCGGCGACTTCCCCGAGGTCGCGCTCCGGCCGCTGGGGATCGAGGCCGTGAGCCCGGACAGCTTCGTGGGCTCGATGCTGGAGGACGACCCCGACCGCGTCGTGGCCGCACTCCGGGCGCTCCGGGCGGGGCTTCACCGGCCGCCGATCACGGCGTCGGAATACCTGGGTCACCTCGAACGGGCGGGACTGACCGGCGTCGTGGCCGCCCTCCAGAGGATGGGGGCCGACCTCTGACGGCCCGAGGTCCAGGGGCCGGGTAGTTTGCGCGTCTACTCACGCACGGACCCGACGGATGGAGACCGAGACCCCGACCGCGAACGAGACGGCCGTCGAGGCCTTCATCGCCGAGTGGCGGGACGCCCAGGCGTCGGAGCGGTCGAACGCCCAGAAGTTCTTGATCGGGCTGACCGGGCTCGTTGGCGCCGAGGTGCCCGGCGCGGCGACAGGCGACATCCGGCGCGACGCGTACGTGTTCGAGCGGCCGGTCCGGTTCCACGACGGGCCGACGGCGTCGGTCGGGTTCGCCGACCTCTACAAGCGCGGGGCCGTGGTCCTGGAGACGAAGCAGGGGGTCGACGCCGAGCGGGCCGCGAGCGGCAAGCGCCAGCGGAAGGGGCACGGCGTCCGCGGGACGGGCGCGTGGGAAGCCACGATGGAGGCGGCGAAGAACCAGGCGGCCCGGTACGCCCGAAACCTCGAGCCGTCCGAGCCGGTGCCCCCGTTCCTGGCCGTCGTCGACGTCGGGCACTGCGTCGACCTCTACGCCGACTTCGGCGGGACCGGTCGGCTCTACGCCCCGTTCCCGAGCGCGGAAGAGTATCGGATCGGGCTGGACGACTTGCGCGACGAGGCGGTCCGGGAGCGGCTCCGTCTCGTGTTCGAGGACCCGACCGCGCTCGACCCCGCCCGGCGCCAGGCGACCGTAACACAGGCGCTGGCCCGCCGGCTGGCCGAGCTCGCGGCGTCGCTCGACGCCGACGCGCCCGACGACGAGGACCGGACCGAGCGAACGGCCGGGTTCTTGACCCGGTGCCTATTCTGCATGTTCGCCGAGGACGCCGGGCTCCTGCCCGACCGGGCGTTCAGCCGGTTGTTGGAGGCGTACCGCGACCGGCTGGACGTGCTGCCCCCGGCGCTCACGGGGTTCTTCCGGGCGATGGACGAGGGCGGGTTCGTGATGGGCGTCGACGTGACGGTGCCGGAGTTCGACGGCGTCTTGTTCCGGGACCGGTGGGCGCCGGCGCTGGACCGGGACCAGCTCGACGGGCTCCTGGAGGCGGCGGCGATGGACTGGCGCGAGGTCGAGCCGGCCATCTTCGGGACGCTCGTCGAACGGGCGCTCGACCCGAAAAAGCGACGGCACATGGGCGCCCACTTCACGCCACGGGCCTACGTCGAGCGCGTGATCGGCCCGGCCGTGATCGAGCCGCTCCGCGAGGAGTGGGAAGGGGTCCGGGCGGCGGCGCGGGCAGCGGAGGCCGAGGCTGAGGAGGCGGGGACGCCGAAGGCGGCCCAGGTCAAGCGGGCCGAGGCGCGCGACCTGATCTCGGGGTTCCTGGGCCGGCTCGCGCGGGTCCGCGTGCTGGACCCGGCGTGCGGGTCGGGCAACTTCCTCTACGTCACGTTCGCCGGGCTCAAGGCGCTCGAGGGCGAGGTCCGGGCGGCGCTCCGGCGGTTCGGACAGACGGAGAGCTTGGAGCTCGAGGGCGTGGCCGTCACGCCGCACCAGATGCTCGGGATCGAGCTCGGAGCGCGGGCGGCGGCGGTTGCCGACCTCGTGCTGTGGATCGGGTACCTCCAGTGGCACCAGCGGACGTACGGGGGCGCGCAGCCGCTCCCGGAGCCGATCCTGAAGGGGTACGGCCAGGTCGAGCACCGGGACGCGCTCCTGGACGCCGATGGCGGTCGGGCGGTGTGGCCCGAGGCTGACTTCGTCGTAGGCAACCCACCCTTTACCGGCAACAAGCGGATGAGGAAGTCACTCGACGAAGGCTACACGACGGCTCTCCGAGCAGCGTACCCAGAAGTAGCCAAGAGTGCGGAGCTCGTGATGTATTGGTGGGACCGAGCCGCCGAGGCCGTGCGCGATGGGCAGGTCCGGCGGTTCGGGCTGATCACGACGAACTCCATCTGGCAGAAGCTGAACCGCCAAGTGGTGGCCCGGCACCTCGACGCAGAAGACGACCCTTTGGCCCTGTCGTTCGCGATCCCGAACCACCCATGGGTGGACGATGGGGCCGACGTGCGTATGGCCGTGACGGTCGGCGTCCCTGCGTCGACGTTCGAGGTCGGAGCGGGTCGTCTCGCGAGGGTCTACTC
>JAAXJP010000515.1 GCA_012269805.1 Rubrivirga sp. | reverse complement strand
GCGTGGTCGTGACGGTCCCGTTGTTATGGATGGCGCTCGAGATGGGGCCCGAGATGGCCGTCGCCGGCATCGCGGGGCCCATCTTCGCCGTCGTGGGTGGAGTCTTGCTGGCGGTCGGGATCCGGCGGGCGCGACGGCAGCTTCACGCGCTGCGCGACGGCGTGGCGGTACGGGGCGAGATCGTCGACCTCCACCGGGACACGTCGGAGAGCATCAACGGGCGCCACCCGTGGGCCGTCGTCTACGCGTACGAGGCCGGCGGGCGGATGCGCACGGGGACGGTCAAGTCGTGGGGCCGGGCGGGCGCCGTGACGGCCCACTACGCGGTCGGGAGCCCGGTCCACGTGCTCTACGTGCGCGAGCGGCCGGAGCGGAGCGCGCTCTACCCGCCGATCCGCTGACCTGGCGGTGCGCGTCCGGCGGCCGCGCGTACCTTGACGGCGGAAGCCAGGGGTGCCGCCCTCCGACCGAGCGCGCGGCTGAGACAGTCCCTCTGCACCTGATCCGGTTCGCACCGGCGTAGGGAGAGCTTCAGCGGCACCGGCCCCGCCCGCCTCGGCGGCCCGTCCGGCCGCCGTGCCGAGGCCGACGGCCCCGGGCTTCCAGACCCTTCACCTCTGGACAGCCCCATGACCCTGCGCCTCGGCCTCGAGTGGTTCCTCAACCCGGACCACGTCCCCCTCCTCCTCGCCCAGGACCGCGGCTGGTTCCGCGACGCCGGGCTCGACGTCGAGCTCATCGAGCCCGAGGCGCACCTCGACGCCGTCGAGGCCATCGAGAAGGGCGAGATGGACTGCGCCGTGACGGAGCCGCTCCACCTCGTCGAGGACCGCGCCAAGGGCGAGCTGTGCGTCGGGTTCGCGCGCTTCCTCCACACGAACGGCGGCGTGATGGCGAAAGCGGGCATCGAGCGCCCGCGCGACATGGTCGGGAAGCGGATCCAGTACCCGGGCGCGCCGGGGCCGGGCGGGCCGGCGATCGTGGCGACGATGGTCGAGGCCGACGGCGGGCCGACCGGCACGGAGGACGGCTACGGCCGCGTCAACAACTCGTTCTACCACACCGACGCGCTCGCCGAGGACAAGGCCGACGTGGCGACGCTCGTGTTCCACAACTTCGAGATCGTCGAGGCCCGCCACCGCGGGCTCGACGTCCGCCACTTCGCGCTCAAGGACTGGGGCGTCCCCGACTTCTGCCAGCTCGTCCTCATCACGCACCCCGACAAGCTGGAGGCCGAGCGCGAGACGTTCGCCACCCTGGTCAAGGTGCTCCGCCGCGGCGTCGACGCGGTCAAGCAAGACCCGGCCGCCGCCCGCGAGGTCTACTTCCGGATGACGGACTCGGACCCGGACGACGCGCTCACGACGGCGATCTACGACGCGACCGTCCCGTGCTTTACGCACGACTTCTCGATGAGCACGGACTACTACCGCCAGCTCGAGGGCTGGATGGCCGAGCGCCGCCTCATTTCGGAGACGCCCGGCGCCGACGTGTACTGGACGAACGACCTCGCGCTCTAGCCGACGCCCCCCGCCTCGGCCCCGAGGCCGACCGACCCGCACCGCCATGGAAATGCCTACCAGCGCCGCCGCCAAGCGCGCCGCCGACGCCGCCACCCACGCCCGCATCGAGGAGCTCTCCGACGAGGTCCGCCGCCCGCTGCCCGGCAGCCGGAAGGTCTACGTCGAGGGCTCGCGCCCCGACCTCCGCGTCCCGATGCGCCTGATCTCCCAGTCGCCCACGACCGGCTCGTTCGGCGACGAGGCCAATCCGGACATCCCGGTCTACGACACGTCCGGCCCGTACACCGACCCCGACGCGACCATCGACCTCCGCGCCGGGCTCCCGAGCGTCCGCGGGGCGTGGATCGAGGAGCGCGGCGACACCGAGCTGCTGGGTGGGCTGTCGTCGGCGTTTGGCCGCGAGCGCGCCGCGGACGCGGCGACCGAGCACCTCCGCTTCGAGCACGTCCGGACGCCGAGGCGGGCGAAGCCGGGGCGGACGGTCACGCAGCTCCACTACGCGCGCAAGGGCATCGTGACGCCGGAGATGGAGTACGTCGCCATCCGGGAGGCGCAGAACCTGGAGGCGCTCCGCGAGACGAACCCCGCCCTGTTCCAACAGCACGCGGGCAACGCCTTCGGCGCGGCCATCCCACGCGAGATCACGCCCGAGTGGGTCCGGAGCGAGGTCGCCCGGGGCCGCGCCATCATCCCGGCCAACATCAACCACCCGGAGCTGGAGCCGATGGCGATCGGCCGGAACTTCCTGGTCAAGATCAACGCCAACATGGGCAACTCGGCGGTCACGTCGAGCATCGCCGAGGAGGTCGAGAAGCTGACGTGGGCCATCCGCTGGGGGGCCGACACCGTCATGGACCTCTCGACCGGCAAGCACATCCACGAGACGCGCGAGTGGATCCTGCGGAACTCGCCGGTCCCCATCGGCACGGTCCCGATCTACCAGGCCCTCGAGAAGGTCGGCGGGGTGCCGGAGGACCTGACGTGGGACCTGTTCCGCGACACGCTCATCGAGCAGGCCGAGCAGGGGGTCGACTACTTCACGATCCACGCCGGCGTGCTGTTGCGGTTCGTCCCCCTCACGGCCAGCCGCCGGACCGGCATCGTCAGCCGCGGCGGGTCGATCATGGCCAAGTGGTGCCTCGCCCACCACCGGGAGAACTTCCTCTACACGCACTGGGACGAGATCTGCTAGATCTGCGCGGCCTACGACGTGTCGTTCTCGATCGGCGACGGCCTCCGCC
>JAAXJP010000386.1 GCA_012269805.1 Rubrivirga sp. | reverse complement strand
ACATGTTGCTCACGCTCCCCGACGGCCGCGAGGTGCGGCCTGGCAAGGTCCTCTGCATCGGCAAGAACTACGCCGCCCACGCCATCGAGATGGGCGGGACCGGCACCGACGATCCCGTGGCGTTCCTCAAGCCATCGACGGCGCTCGTCGCGGACGGCGGCGATGTCGTCATCCCGCGCCAGTCGGCCGACGTGCACCACGAGGTGGAGCTGGTGGCCGTGATCGGCGAAGGCGGCAAGGACATCGCCGAGGCGGACGCCCTCGGGCACGTCGCGGCCTACGCGGTCGGCCTCGACATGACGGCGCGGGACCTCCAGTCGGAGGCCAAGAAGGGAGGGAAGCCATGGAGCGTCGCCAAGGGGTTCGACACGTTCGCCCCGCTGGGCGCGCTCGTGGCGGCCTCGGAGGTCCCGGACCCGCAGGCCGTCGAGATCGCGCTCGCCATCGACGGCGAGGTGCGGCAAAAAGGGTCGACGGGGCTGATGATCTTCTCGGTCGCGCGCGTCGTGGCGTTCCTCTCGTCGGTGTTCACGCTCGAGCCGGGCGACCTGATCTACACGGGCACGCCGGAGGGCGTCGGGCCGGTCCACGCCGGCGAGACGCTCGTGGCGACGGCGACGGGGCTCCCGACGCTGACCGTGACCGTGCGGGCGCAGGGCGCGGGCGGGGAGTAGGCTCCCGTTGCCCGCGCCGACGAGGCGCACTGGCGGACGGCGCGTGTGGTCGTCGGGCTCCACATCGCGCGGCCGTTCTGAGCGGCGAGGCACCACGGCCCGGGGATCGCCGTTGAGGCTGCCCCGCCTCCTCTCCGCCCCTTGCGCCTCGCCCGTCTCGCCCTCTTCGTGTTCGCCGTCGGCGCGGCTCAGGCGCAGGAGATCCGGCTCGAGGCGACGGTCCGCGACGCCCAGACGGGCGCGGCGCTCCCCGGCGCGACGGCGCAGGTGATGGGGACGGATCGCGGCGCCTCCGCCGGCACGGACGGCCGGATCGAACTCGCTCTCCCGTCGTTGCCCGACACCGTCTTGGTCCGGTTCGTCGGCTACGCGGGGGCCCAGGTGGTGATTACGCGGGCGGACGTGCGCGAGGGCGTCGTCCGCCGGGACGTCCGGCTGTCGCCCGCGCCGTTCGTGCTCGGCGAGGTCGAGGTCACGGGCGAGCCGCCGGGCGAGGTGTTGTGGCGGCGGCTCCTGCAGCGGCGGCGGGAGCTGGCCGCTCGCATGGGGGCGTACGCCGCTGAGGGCTACTCCCGGCTCCTCCTCACGCGTGACGGCGTGACCGACGTCCGGCCCGTCGCCATCGGACTGGAGGAGACCGTCTCGAATCTGTCGTGGACCCGGGGCTGGGGGCTTCAGGAAGAGGTCGTCGCCCGCCGGCGACGGCCTTTCCAGGGACCGTTCCGGTGGGCCCGGATGGGGCCGGTCCCCGACCTCTACTTCGAGGACGCGCTCTTCCTGGACGGCCGCCTCGTCCCGTCCCCGACGAACCCGAACGCGCTTGACCTCTACGCCTTCCGCCTCGGCGAGACGATCGAGCGGGACGGCCTCCGCTTTCTCGACCTCGCCGTCATCCCGCGTCGGCCGGGCCTGCTCATGGGCCGGATCCGCGTCGTCGACACGCTCCTCGTCATCGCCGAGGCCGACCTCCGCGCCGACTTCGCGCCGGGCGGTGAGGTCGACTTTTTCGACGCGTCGTACCGCTGGGACTACCGCCCGGCCTGGTCCGACGAGGCCCTCCGCGACTCGGTCTGGCTCCCCCACACGTTCGAGCGCGAGGGGACCGTCTCCGTGTCGCTCACCGGCAACCGCGTCCCGACCGTCGACTTCCGGCAACGGGCGGTCCTCGACCTCGTCCTACCCGGCGTGCGCGGCGAAGCTGCCCGCCTCGGGCGGCGCTACCGGAACCCGCGCGGGGCCTACGCCGGCTACGAGGTGTTCCGCGCCGGCCGCGGCATCCTGCCGCTCGACAGCCTCGAGTCGGTCGCGGCGACCTCGGAGTGGATCGAGCAGTCCAAGTGGTCCGACCTCCTCATTCCGCAGGAGGGGCTTCAACTGGGGGGCATCTTCGGCGCCGCGCTCAAACTGTTCGGCGCCGGGCAACTCGAAGGGGAGGACGACCCGTGACACAACGGGAGCGGGCGGACCCCGCGAGGCCCGCCCGCAGCGGAGGTGTCGGAGCGGGCCCGATCAGCTCGGGTCCTGGCCCTCCTCCTTCAGGCCGCCGTGGTAGCGCTGGAGGTGGCCCTCGATAAACCACGTCCCACGCTCGGCCACGTGGATGATCATGTCGTAGAGGTCGGCCGTGCCCGGGTCGCCGATGTCGTCGGCCTTCTTGTCCATCCCGCGGATGTGGTCGGCGTACTGGGCCCAGCGGTCGGCGAGCGTGGTCAGGAACGACGGGTCGTTGAAGGTGTCCTGGTCGCCCTCCTGGTCGGTCCCTGGGAACGGGTCGATGGGGCTCGCGTCGGCCGCCATCCGGACCGTCCCGTAGGCGTAGCCGCCGAGGAGGACGATCCGCTCGGCGACGAGGTCGAGCGGCTCCTCGAGCTTCTCGGCCAGCTCGTCGTAAAGGAGGTGGAGCTGGTAGAAGTCCTTGCCCTTGACGTTCCAGTGGGCCTGCTTCGTTTGGGAGTAGAGGTCGGAGGTCGCCGCGAGCGTCTCGTTGAGCATCGCGACGAGCGTGTGCCGGTCGCCCTCGTCGATGCTGAGGCGGGTGGAGTACGGAATCTGAGCGGTCTTGCGGGTGTCGGCCAGCGGAGGGGGAGTGGG
>JAAXJP010000229.1 GCA_012269805.1 Rubrivirga sp. | reverse complement strand
GGGGCGGAGCGAGAAGGGGGCGCTCCAGGCCTCCCCGCCGCGGGCGGGGCTCGGGTACGACGTCGCACCCGCTGGCCCTGCCTGCGATCGTTCTGGGGTGGGCCCGACGCCGGGATGCCACCCTCGGCTGACCTGGGAGTCCCGCGAGGCGCCCTCGCCCCGGCTGAAGGCTCAGGAGGGCCGGCGCGGGGGCGGGCGCTCGGGCTCAGCTTCGGCGACAACGGGGCCGAGGTCGAGCGTCCGGACGGCCCCGACGGCGCACTCCCAGGCCCCGGTGCAGCAGAGCCCGCTCATCGAGGCGTCCTCGAAGGCGTCGAGGGCGGCCTCCACGCACGCGGCCCGGACGGCCTCAGCGATGCGCTCGGCGTCGGTCACGGCCAGATCCCGCGCTGGAGGGCCACGCCGGCCACGCGGCCGACGGCGAGGACGTAGGCCGCCGTCCGGAGGTCGACCGGGGCGAGGCGCTGGCCGTTCAGGCCGCGCTCGGCGCGCTGGCGCTCGAGGCCGTCGAGGTCGCCGTTGATCCGGGCCTGGGCGTCGAGGACGGCGTCCGTGGCCCGGTTCATCTTGGCGAGGAGCTTGGCGTTGACCGTGTCCTCGTCCCACTGCTCGTTCTCGTGATTCTGAACCCACTCGTAGTAGCTCACGGTCACGCCGCCCGCGTTGCACAGGATGTCCGGGAGGACGGGGACGCCCCGCTCGAGGAGGGCCCGGTCGGCGGCCGGCGTCGTCGGCCCGTTCGCGCCCTCGACCACGAACCGGGCGCGGACGCTCTCCACGTTGTCGGCGCGGATCTGGTTCTCGAGCGCGGCCGGCACCAGGACGTCGACGTCGAGCGCGAGCAGGTCGTCGTTCGAGATCGGCTCGGAGTCGTCGAGCCCGTCGACGAACCCCGTCGCGTCGCGGAGGGCGAGGGCGGCGTCCATGTCGATCCCGTCGGGGTTGTAGCGCCCGCCGGTCACGTCGCTGATCGCCACGACCCGGGCGCCGGCCTCGGCGAAGAGCCGGGCCGCCGTCGCGCCGACGTTCCCGAACCCCTGGACGGCGACGGTCGCGCCGTCGAGCGAGTCGAGTCCGTCGACGACGCCACGCGCCAGCGCCCGCTGGCAGGCGAAGAGGACGCCGCGGCCGGTCGCCTCGGCGCGGCCGAGCGAGCCGCCCATGTCGACCGGCTTGCCCGTCACGACGGGGAGGTTGTTCTCGCCCGGGTGCATCATGGCGTACGTGTCGTAGACCCACGCCATCGTCCGGGCGTTCGTGTTGACGTCGGGGGCGGGGACGTCGACGAACGGCCCGAGCGCGTCGCCGAGCTGGGACACGAACCGCCGCGTGATCCGCCGGAGGTCGGACTCCGTCAGCTCCGAGGGGTCGCAGCAGACGCCGCCCTTGGCCCCGCCGAACGGGACGTCGACGACGGCGCACTTCCACGTCATCCACGCCGCGAGCGCGCGGACCTCGTCGGCCGTGACGTCGGGGTGGAACCGGATGCCGCCCTTGCCCGGCCCGCGGATGCTGCTGTGGAGCACGCGGTGGCCGACGAAGTTCTGGACCCGCCCGTCGGCCGTCTCGATCGGGAACTCGACCGTGATCAGGCGCTCGGGGCGGACGAGGAACTCGATGAGCCCGGGCTCGAGGTCCGGGAGGTACCGGACGGCCGCGTGGAACTGGGCCTGCGCGATCGCGAACGGGTTGAGCTCCTCGGCGGGCGAGGAGGAGACAGAAAGCCAGGTGGACATGGAGGGCGGGGGACGAACGGAGGGCTCGACGTCGCGACGAGTGGACGGCTAGACGAGGCGGCCCTCGTAGGCCGCGAGGTGGACGAGGAACGCCGTGCGGAGCGTCTGGAGGCGGGCCTCCTCGGAGGCCGGGTCGGTCCGGGCCAACCGGCCGCGCGACTGGCCCACCGCGCCGACGCCGCGCACGGCGAAGAGGTCGGGCGTGAGGGCGCAGAGGGCGAGCCCGAGGCACCGCGCGAAAAAGGCCATGTCGAGGGGCTCCCACCGGCCGCCCTGACCGACGGCCGGTACGACGCGTTGGGCGAACCCGCCGCGGTCGTCGGGGGCGAAGTGCGCCCGCGCGATGGGGAACGCCGTGCCGGCCCCGGCGGCGGGGAGCTCGACGTGGCCCTCGTCGTTGACGGCGGCGGCGATGAGGAAGGCGGGGTGGAGCATGGTCCGGTCCGCTGACAGGTCCCTCGGGGCGTCAGGCGGCGGCGGGGGGGGCGTCGGCGGTGAGGCCGTCGGCCTCGGGCTGGTAGAGCACCGCCTCGATCTTGTAGTGGACCCGGCCGGCCGGCGCCTCGCAGGTCACGACGTCGCCCTCGCGGCGGCCCAGGAGCGCGCCGCCCACCGGAGTCAGCACGGAGAGCCGGCCTCGCCGGACGTCGGCCTGCCCCGGCACGACGAGCGTGAACTCCCGCGCGCCGTCGGTCCCGAGCGGGCGGACGCGGACGCGCGAGTTGAGCGTGACGACGGTGCGGGGGACCTCGGCCGACGGGACCGTGACGGCCTCGCTCATCCCGACGACGAGGTCGGCCAGCGTGCGGGCCTCGTCGCCCGTGGGCGCGCGGGACGAGAGGATCTGACCGAGCAGCGCGCGGTCGGGGGCGGTCAGCGTAAGGGGGCGCGTGGTCATGACTGCGGGGGACTCGCGGCCCATCGGGGTGGGACCCGCCGTGGGGGCCGGGGCGTGGGGCGGGCGGGTTGGCCGGGTATGAAGAAGTAATTGCTGTTGCTGCCCTGCTCATGGAAATCAAGCTGGACGTTGG
>JAAXJP010000556.1 GCA_012269805.1 Rubrivirga sp. | reverse complement strand
GCGCTTCGCCGGCCGCGTCGCCGGCGTCCACTCGTTCCAGCACCCGTACGGCTGCCGCCAGCTCGGCGCCGACCTCGACTACCCGCAGCGCGTGCTCGCGGGGCTCATCCGCCACCCGAACGCCGGCGGCGTGCTCGTGATCGGGCTCGGGTGCGAGAACAACCGCCTCGACACGCTCCTGGAGCAGGCCGGCGACGTGGACCGGAGCCGCATCCGCTACTTCACGTCACAGCTCGTGGGCGACGAGGTGGAGGAGGGGCTCGAGATGGTCGAGGAGTTGGTCGGCATCATCGAAGAGGACGAGCGGACCGAGTGCCCGATGTCGGATCTCGTGCTCGGCGTCAAGTGCGGCGGATCGGACGCGTTCTCGGGGATCACCGCCAACCCGCTCGTCGGCCGCGTCTCGGACCGGCTGACGGGGTGGGGCGGGACGGTCCTCCAGACCGAGGTGCCCGAGATGTTCGGGGCCGAGCAGCAGATCATGAACCGGGCCGCGACGCCCGCGGTGTTCGAGCAGACGGTCGACCTGATCAACCGGTTCAAGCAGTACTTCATCGACCACGACCAGCCGATCTACGAGAACCCGTCGCCCGGCAACAAGGACGGCGGGCTGACGACGCTGGAGGAGAAGTCGCTCGGGGCCACGCAGAAGGGCGGGACGGCGACCGTCACGGCCGTCCTCGACTACGGCGAGCCGACGACCGAGGCGGGCCTGAACCTGATCTACGCGCCCGGCAACGACGGCGTCTCGGTCACGGCCGAGGTCGTTGCCGGCGCGACGGTCGTCGTGTTCACGACAGGCCGTGGCACGCCGCTCGGCTTCCCGGTCCCCACGCTCAAGGTCTCGACCAACTCCGACATCGCCGCCCGCAAGCCGCACTGGATCGACTTCGACGCCGGCCGCCTCCTCGACGGCTCGGCCACGATGGAGGCGCTCACCGACGACCTTGTCGACACGATTCGCCAGACGGCCTCAGGCGAGCGCCGGGCGCGGAACGAGGAGAACGACTACCGCGAGATCGCCATCTGGAAGGACGGCGTGACGCTCTAGGCCCCGATGACCCGACCCCTCTCTCTCGTCTCGTTCTGGAAGCGCTTTGCGGCGCTCGCGCTGGCGCTCGTCGTCGGCGGGTGCGGCGGCGAGCAGGACGTGACCGTCATCAAGCTGGGCCACGCGCTCGACACCGAGCACCCGGTCCACGAAGCGATGGCGTTCATGGCGCAGCGGCTCGACTCGCTCTCGGGCGGGACCATGCAGATCGACATCTACCCGAGCCAGCAGCTCGGGTCGGAGCGCGAGATGCTGGAGCTCCTCCAGATCGGGAGCCTCGGCATCACGAAGGTGTCGTCGAGCGTGCTGGAGAACTTCGTGCCCGAGTACCAAGTGCTCAGCCTCCCGTTCGTGTTCCGCGACGACGCGCACCGGTTCGCGGTCCTCGACGGACCGGTGGGGGAGGAGCTGCTGGCCGCGCCCGCCCCGTACCGCCTCCGCGGGCTCGCCTTCTACGACGCCGGGAGCCGGAGCTTTTACACCGTCAACCAGCCGGTCCTGACGCCGGCCGACCTCCAGGGCGAAAAGATCCGCGTGCAGGAGAGCGCGACCGCGATGGACATGGTCCGCTCCCTCGGCGGCTCGCCGACGCCGATCGCGTGGGGCGAGCTCTACACGGCCCTCCAGCAGGGCGTGGTGGACGGCGCGGAGAACAACCCGCCGTCGTTCTACCTCTCGCGCCACTACGAGGTGGCCAAGTACTACGTCCTCAACGAGCACACGGCCGTGCCCGACGTCCTCGTGGTCGGGACGACGCTCTGGGACCATCTGACGCCGCAGCAGCGCACCTGGCTCCAGGAGGCGGCCGACGCGTCGGTCGTGGTCCAGAAGCGGCTGTGGCGGGCGTCGACGGAGCAGGCCCTCGCGGCCGTCCGCGAGGCGGGCGTCGAGGTGGTCGAGAGCGTCGACAAAGAGCCCTTCGCCGCGGCCGTCGACGACATGATGGCCCGCTACGCCTCCGACCCCGACGCCGCCCGGATGCTGGAGGCGATCCGCCAGACCCAGGCCGCCATTCCCGACTCCGCCCGCCTCGGGAGCGAGGCGGACGCCCCCGACGCTTCCCGCGCCGATGCGTAGCGACCCCTCCGCCCTCCCGCCCGAGATGCGGGGCCACCCGCTGTACCGCGTCAAGTCGACGGTCGACCTCGTGCTCGGCTGGGCGCTCGTCGCGCTGATGGGGCTGGCCGTCGTGAACGTGCTGTGGCAGGTGTTCACGCGGTTCGTCCTCGCCAACCCGTCGTCGTTCACGGACGAGCTGGCGCGGTACCTCCTGATCTGGGTCGGCCTGTTCGGCGCGGCCTACGCGAGCGGCAAGCGCGCCCATCTCGCCATCGACCTGTTGCGGACGAAGCTCCGCGGCCGGGCGGTCCACTGGCACGGCATCTTCGTGGGCGTGGTCGTCTCGACGTTCGCCCTGTTCGTGATGGTGATCGGCGGCGTCCGGCTCGTGTCGCTGTCGTTCCTGCTCGGGCAGACGTCGGCGGCGCTGGGCGTGCCGCTCGGCGTCGTGTACCTCGCCCTCCCGGTGAGTGGGGCGCTCATCGTGTTCTACTTCGCCCTGTTCATCACGGAGCGCGTCCGCCTCCTGAACGGCAAGCCGCCCGCGCTCCCGGTCCTCCAGGAGACGACGGCCGAGGCGTTCGCCGAGAACGCCGACCCCGCCCAGGTCTCGGCCGACGAGGCCGACCTCACGCGCGGCGGCCCGGCCCACGCGCCCGAC
>JAAXJP010000528.1 GCA_012269805.1 Rubrivirga sp. | reverse complement strand
TCCCTTCCCCCCCGCCCCATGCCCGCGACGCCGCCCCTCCGCCTGACGAACACGCTCTCCCGGTCCGCCGAGACCGTCGAGCCCGCTGCGACCGCGCCCGACGGCCGGCCGCTCCTCCGGTTCTACAGCTGCGGCCCGACGGTCTACAGCTACGCCCACATCGGCAACTTCCGGACGTTCCTCACGGCCGACCTCGTCGTCCGCACGGCCGCCGCGCTCGGCTGGGCCGTCCGCTACGTCTCGAACGTGACCGACGTGGGCCACCTCACCGAAGACGACGTGGCCGACGGCGCGGGGGAGGACAAGATGGCTAGGGCGCTGGCGTCCAAGGAGGGCGAGGCGTTCGAGAACGTCTGGGACCTCGCCCGGCACTACACGACGGCGCTCGTCGAGGACTGGCACGCCCTGAACCTCCTCGAGCCGGACGTCCGGCCGCGCGCGACGGAGCACGTCCGCGAGCAGATCGAGGCGGTCGAGGGGCTGGTCGAGCGCGGCCACGCCTACGAGACCGACGACGGCGTCTACTTCCACGTCCCCAGCTTCCCCAGCTACGGCGCGCTCAGCGGCAACCGCGACGCCGAGGGGCTCGTCGAGGGCACCCGCGAGGTCGTCCGCGACGACGCCAAGCGGGACCCGCGCGACTTCGCGCTCTGGAAAAAGGACCCCGGCCACCTCATGCAGTGGTTCTCGCCGTACGGCTGGGGCTTCCCCGGCTGGCACCTCGAGTGCTCGGTGATGGCGCAGAAGTACCTCGGCGAGACGATCGACCTCCACGGCGGCGGCGAGGACCTCCGGTTCCCCCACCACGAGTGCGAGATCGCCCAGGCCGAGGCGCTCACCGGCGAACCGTTCTCGCGCTACTGGATGCACACGCGGTTTCTCCAGGTCGAGGGCGAGAAGATGTCGAAGTCGAAGGGCAACTTCCTGACGGTCCGCGACCTCACGCTCGCCCCAGAGGACGGCGGCCGGGAGGACTGGGACGCCCCGCTCGACCCGCTCGCGCTCCGCCTGGCCCTCGTCTCGGGCCACTACGCGAAGCCGTTCAACCTCACGCGGAAGACGCTTTCCGACGCCGCCAAGAACCGCCAGCGCTACGTCGACGCCGACGCGGCCACCCGCGACGCGCTCGAAGCCGACCGGCCCGGCGGCGACGTACTCGCCGACGCGCTCGACGCGGCCTACGCCGAGGCCCTCGCGGCGATGGCCGACGACCTCAACACGCCGGTTGCCCTCGCGGCCGCGCTCCGTGGGGCCGGCGACATCCTCAAAGCCCACCGCGCCGAACCGCTCTCCGGCGCCTCCGCGCACAGCGCCCGCACGTTCCTCGACAACGTCGAGGCGCTCCTCGGCATCGTCGGTGCCGGCGCCCCCGCGCCCCCGGCCGAGGACGACGGGCTCGCGGGCCAGGTCGAGGCGCTCCTCGTCCAGCGGACCGAGGCCCGGGCCGCCAAGGACTGGGCCCGCGCCGACGCCATCCGCGACGAGCTCGACGCGCTGGGCGTCGAGGTCATGGACACGCCGTCCGGGCCGGAGTGGAAGCGGAAGGCCTGACGCCTCCGCCCCTCCGGTCCCCGACCGGTGCCCACGCCTCGGTGCCGAGGCGGGGGGAGCCGGCTACTGGACGACGGCGCTGAGCTCGGCCCAGACGCCGGCGTGGTCGCTCGGCCACAGCCCGCCGACGCGGTCGGAGGGGTCGTCGAGCACGACGTCGGCCTGGGCCACGGCGTCGAACCCACGGTGGAACACGACGTCGATCCTCGTCTGGAGCTGGGAGGCCGCGTTGCGGAGGTCGGCCGCCTGGCAGCACGTCGGGTCGGCGCCGACGGGGAAGGCGTCGTCGAGCGGGACCGTCAGCGTCTGGTAGCTCGTCCCATTCGCGTTCCCGTTCGAGTTGATGTCGCCGACGAAGACGATCGGGCCGGACGCGGCGCCGAGGGGCGTGAGGAGCTCGCTGGCCTGGAGCACCTGGATCGCCTCGGCCTGCCCCCCCACCTCGAGGTGCGTGTTGAAGAACGTGAAGTCGAGCCCGCCGACCGTCGCCTCGACCGACTGGTAGCCTCGGACGAACGTCTGCTCGGCGCCGCCGATCGGGATCGTGAGGAGCGACTGGAACGACTGCTCGGTCGTCGCGCCCGTCGTCACGTCGCCGCGGGCGAGGATCACGTCGGCGTCTTGGTAGCGGACGTCGAAGAACGTCGCGCCGTCGGTGGTGGCCGGGAACTCGACGTCGGCGTTGTTCGAGACCGACACCACGCGGTAGTCGGCGCCCTCGGCCGCAAGGGCGTCCATGAGCAGGTCCAGAAAATCGAATGTGACCTGCGTCGCCGGAGTCGGCGAGCCGGTCTGATTGTCTCCTGGCGACTGGACGTAATACGTCGAGACCTCCTGGAGGCCGACGAGGTCGGGGTCGACGCGCGCGATCTCGGCGGCGATCGCCGCCATCCGCGCGGCCGGGTCCGAGGCCTCGATGGTCGCGTAGAGCTGGGCGACGCAGCCCACGATGGCGTTCCCCTCGCACTGCGGCTCGAGGAGCGTGAAGAGGTCGCCGCCGAGGTAGAGGTTCTGGCTCATTACACGGACGGTGGCCTCGGTGCCGCCACCGCCGTCGGAGTCGCAGCCGGTGGAGAAGGCGAGGAGGGCGAGCCCGCAGAGGGCGAGTCGGAGTCGGGTCATGGGAGTCGGGTCATGGGAGGCGTGCCGGAAGATCCGACATCGCGCGCGCCTGGCGTAGTGCGTCTGCCCTACCCCGCCCGGTCCGCCCCGGCCCAGTCCGCCCC
>JAAXJP010000544.1 GCA_012269805.1 Rubrivirga sp. | reverse complement strand
ATCCCATGAAGTCGCCCGCTACCTGCGCCCACCCCCCTCCCCCTCGGCGCCGAGGCGGGGGGAGACGAGCCCCGGTTTTCATCCGGCCCCGGGACCGAGACGAGGGGCCGGCGAGTACCTTCCTTGACTAGCCGATGCCTCAGGCCGATACCGCGGCCGCACCCCGCCGAAATCATGAAGTTCACCGTCTCCAGCGCCGACCTCCAGCGGGCGCTCACGACCGTCAACGGGGCCGTCCCGTCCAAGAGCACGCTGCCGATCCTCGAGTGCGTCCTGTTCGAGCGCGAGGACGACACGCTGAAGATCGCGGCGACCGACCTCGAGATCTCGATCGTCCAGCGGCTCAAGGTCTCGTTCGAGCAGAACGGGACCGACGCCAAGCAGCGGATCGCGGTCCCGGCCAAGCGGCTCCTCGACACGCTCCGCGCCCTCCCCGAGCTCTCGGTCACGGTCACAACCGACGCCGACTTCAACGTCGAGCTCACGACCGACCAGGGCCGCTACAAGATGGTCGGCTACGACGGCGGCGACTACCCGGCCCTCCCCTCGCTCGACGGCGCCCAGGCCATCACGGCCGCCGGGCCGCTCGTCAAGCGGGCCATCGACAAGACCGGGTTCGCGGCCTCCAAGGACGCCCTCCGGCCGGCGATGATGGGCGTCCTGTTCCAGGTCCGCCCCGAGACGTCGACGATCGTGGCGACGGACGGCCACCGGCTCGTCAAGCTCGTCGCCGACGGGATCACGGCCGAGGAGCCGGTCGACGTGATCGTGCCCGAGAAGGCGCTCTCGCTGGCGGGGAAGGCCGCCGGCGACGGGGCCTGCACGATCCGCATCGCGAGCGGCTACGTCGGGTTCGACTTCGGCGACACGCAGGTCATCGGGCGGCTCATCGAGGAGCAGTACCCGAACTACGAGGCCGTCATCCCGGTCGAGAACGAGAAGCGGCTGACCGTCGGGCGCGACGCGATGCTGGCGGCCGTCCGCCGCGTGGCCCTCTACTCGTCGTCGATGACGCACCAGATCCGGCTCGCGCTCGAGAGCGACCAGCTGGCGATCTCGGCCGAGGACATCGAGCGGGCCTCCGAGGCCAAGGAGCGCGTCCTCTGCGACTACGACGCGGACCCGATGGAGATCGGGTTCAACTCGCAGTACCTCCAGGAGGTCTTGTCGAACGTCGACTCGGAGGACGTCGTCTTCGAGTTCTCGTCGCCGAACCGGGCCGGCGTCGTGTCGCCCGCCGAGGGCGCCGACGGCGAGGAGCTCCTGATGCTCATCATGCCGGTCATGCTCAACACGTACGCCTAGCGCGCTCGCGCGGGCCGTCCGCCAGCGCCCCGGTCGCGAGTCGGCCGGGGCGCTTTTCTGTGTCGGCCCACCTCGGGGTCGGCCGGGGCGCCCCACGGCTTCGACCACACCCAAACCCTCGGCGACGACACGGCGACGGCCCTCTTCGGGGAGACCTTCCCGCGACACGTCGTCCTCGACCGCGAGGGCCGCGGCGTGTACGACACCACGGGCGGCGGCGAGGACACCGGCGACGAGCTAGCGTCCGAGATCGAGGCCGCGCTCGCCGGCTGACCCCGCCGGCCTCGACACGCCCCTGGGCCACCCCGTCGGCTCGCCGAGGCGGACCGCCTAGCGGTCGCCGTAGAGCGTGTGGGTCCGGATCTTGTCGCACAGCTCCAGGGCGCGCCGGACGCGGGTGGCCGGGCGCTTGGCCTGGTCGACGTGGACGCCCAGCGACCGCTGGCGGCCCGGCGTGAACGTCTCGAACCGCGCGCGCCGTGTCGTCCTGCCGGAGCGCCTCCTCGAGCTCGGCCGGCAGGTGGACGGCGTCGGGGTCGGCCGCGGGCTCGAGCTCCAGGAACGCCGTCGCGCCGAAGGCGAGGCCCGCCTCGGCCAGCACCTTCTTGCCGAAGAGGAGCTTCGGCGCGCCGTCGCCCCGGCCGTGGACGGCGCGGCGGAACGGGACGGCGTCGTGCTCGGGCCCGCCCAGCGTGCCGACCACGATGCGGGCGCCGCCGAGCGCGTCGTCGACCTCGGCGGGGATCGGGACGTAATGCATCCCCATGCCGCCGTCGGTGCGGAGGACGGGGCCGGCAAAAACGTGCTCGGGCATGGCGCGACGAGGGGACCGCCCGCAGACTACGACGCCCGCGCCGACTCGCGGAGCGCCGCGACGAGCGCCTTCGCCTCGCCGTCGCTCCGACATCGGACGAGCCAGTCGTGCGACCGAATCCGGCGGACCCACACGAGCGTCTCGTACCGCTCGACGCCGCCGATCGTTCGGAGCGACGTCCGCCGACGGCGTTCGCCGTCGAACACGAGGTGCGCGTCGGTCACCGTGACGGCCCCACGGCCCTCCCAGTCGCCGGCCTTCTCGAGGCGGCGGAACACCTTCCGCCGGGGCGGCTCGTCGAACCAGCCCCACCGCGCGTCCCTGATCTCCTCGACGCGCACGACCTTCCACTGCGCGCCGACGGCCGCGGGCCTTCAGTCGGGGCCCTCCGCCCGCCGCGCGAACATCACCTTGTGCAGGACGGTGTAGAACGTCTCGTTCCGGGCGCCGGGGTCGAGGTAGAGCCGCCGGTCGGCCTTGGTACGGAGGACGGTCCCGTTGCGGAAGCGGAGGATCTGGAGGAGCCGGTCGACCCGGATCTGGTCGGGGAGCGCGCCGTCGGGGTGGAGCAGGACGCGGCGGTCCGTGAGGATCACCTGGCCGATGTGCTGGGTGCCCGCGAGCGCACGGCCCGGGACCTCCATCCCGCCCGTCCGGCCCGTCTGGAGGGCCCTCTCGCCGACGTGCCGCTCGAACCGCCGGACATCGAGCCGGCTCCACCGCATCCGCCCCTCGAAGTGGGCCGTCTCCCCGCGCCGGAGGTCGGCGTCGACCTCGACCGTCGGCAGCTCGCCGCGGCGGACCCGCCAGCGGTCGCGGGCGTGGCCGAGCAGGGTCCGGACGTGGCCCGGGATCTCGAGGCTGAGCGACCGGCGGACGGCCTCGATCTCCTCCTCCTCGTCGGGCGAGAGCTCGCCGTCGCAGAGCGCCGCGGCGATCGTCTTGAGGAGGCGCTCGCGGGCAAGGACGTCGTAGGCCCCGTCGGCGACGCGCGGGTCGAGGCCGAGGAGGTGCTGGAGCTTGTAGAGCAAGAGCCGCTCCTCGACGTCGAGGCAGTCGTCGGAGACGGCCTCCGAGACGGCCGTCCCGAACGCCCGCTCGTGGACGGACCGGAGCGCGTCGGCATCGAGGGCGAGGGTCTCGGCCACGCGGGCCAGGACGCGCCGGTCCTCCCGGCCGAGGTCGCCGTCGGCGAGGCGGTCGTCGAGGAGCCGCTGGTAGAGGTGCCGCCGCTCGTCCGCGAACTCGAGCGCGAGGTCGACCCCGTGGCGCCGCGAGATCCGGACCCGGTCGGCCGGCCCGAACTCGGCCGCAGATTCGGCGGCGGCGATGAGGTTGTGGAGTTCGACGTAGGCGTTCCGCCGGGGGGCCGCGCCGAACCGGGGGGCGGGCTCGGGCGCGAGGAGGTCAAACGGTCCCATGCCGGGAAGCTAGCGGCGCGCTGGGGACGGAAGCCGGAGCGCGCCGGCCCGGCCCGCGGGCGCCCCACCGTGCGCCATCGCCCTCCCCGTGTTGCGCGACCCTTTGCTGCCACTCCGCGGGCCCGCCCGCCTGACTGCGTCGACCTGTCGGTTCGGGGCCGAGGCGGAGGGAGCCGGCCGGATGGGCGGGCCGCCGGAGCCCGGCCCGGCCCGGAACGTTTCCCGTCCGCCCGAGCTACTTCTCGCCCTCGACGCCCCACCCCCAGATGACCAACAAAGCCGTCGCCCGCCACCTCAAGCTCACCGCCGACCTCGTCGAGCTCACGGGCGGCAACCCGTTCCGGGCGCGGGCCTACGGCTCCGGCGCGCGCGCCGTCGACCGCCTCGACGTGCCCGTGGAGACCCTCGTCGCGGACGGCGAGCTGAGCACCGTCCAGGGCATCGGGAAGGGGCTCGTGGCTGAGATCGAGGAGCTGCTCCAGACCGGGACGATGGGAACGACCGAGGACCTCCTGCAGGCGCTCCCGCCGGGGCTCCCCGAGGTCCTCCGGGTCAAGGGCCTCGGCGTCAAGAAGGTCCGGACGCTGTGGACAGAGGCCGGCGTCACGTCGATCGAGGACTTGGAGGGCGCGGCCGTCGCCGGGCGGCTGGCGGACCTCCCCGGGTTTGGCAAGAAGACGGTCGAGAACATCCTGGCCTCCATCGAGCACCTCAAGGCGTACCGCGGGAAGGCCCACCTCCGCGACGCGGCGGCCGAGGCGCTCGTCGCCCGCGACCGCCTCCGCACCGCCGGCCTCCGCGCCGACCTCGCCGGCCCCGTCCGCCGCCAGTGCAACGTGGTCGACCGCGTGGACCTCGTGGCGGTCGGCACGGCCGAGGCCGTCGCCGCGGCGCTCGAGGGTGGCACCACGCACGACGACCGCGTCGAGGCCACACTCCCGCTCGGCCTTCCCCTGACCGTCTGGACCACGGCCGAGGCCGCCTTTGGACGGACCCTCTTCGAGAAGACCGGTCCGGACGCGCACGTCGCCGCCGTCGTCGAGAGGGCCGGCCTCGAGGACACAGCGGAGGAGGACGCGGTCTACGAAGCCGCCGGGCTCCACCCCATCCCCGCCCCGCTCCGCGACGACCCGCACTGGCTGGGCGTGGCCGAGAGCGGCCCGCTCCCGACGCTCGTCCGCACGGCCGACCTCCGGGGCACGATCCACAACCACACGACGGCCTCCGACGGCGCGCATTCGCTCCGCGAGATGTGCGACGCGGCGCGCGAGCGCGGGCTCGGCTACTTCGGCGTGTGCGACCACAGCCGGAGCCTCCAGATCGCCCACGGCCTCAGCCTCGACGAGATGGAGGAGCAGATCCGCCGCGTCGAGCGGCTCAACGCCGACTACGCCGCGGAGGGCGTCGACTTCCGCGTGTTCGCCGGGACCGAGGCCGACATCCTCACAGACGGCCAGATGGACTACCCGGACGAGCTCCTGGCCCGGCTCGACCTCGTCGTCGCGAGCGTCCACACGGGCTTCCGGATGACGGAGGACGAGGCGACGGCGCGCGTGGTCGCAGCCGTCTCGAACCCGTACGTCGACGTGCTCGGCCACCCGACGGGCCGGCTCCTCCTCCGCCGCGAGGGCTACCCGCTCGACCACGAGGCCGTGCTCGACGCGTGCGCCGAGCACGGCGTGGCCGTCGAGCTCAACGCGAACCCGTGGCGCCTCGACGTCGACTGGCGCTTCGTCCGCGCCGCGACCGAGCGCGGCGTCCTCGTCTCGGTCAACCCCGACGCCCACTCGACCGACGGCCTCGACGACACGCGCTGGGGCGTGGCCTCGGCCCAGAAGGGCGGCCTCACGCCGGAGCAGTCGCTCACGTCGAAGTCCGCTGAAGAGCTGGCGGCCTGGCTGGCGGCGCGGCGGCCGTAGACCTCCGGCCCCCTCCGCCCCCGTGCCGAACCGACAGGTCGACGCAGTCAGGGGGGGCCGGCTACAGGAGGCGGGCGACGTGGAAGCTCACGACGGGCGTCCAGAACGTCTGGCGCGAGGGGTCCTCGACGTCGGGGCGGATCTCGAGGAGGTCGACCTCGACGGGGAAGTAGGTCCCCTGGAAGCCAAAGCGGAGGGCCTGCGTCGTCCGCCGGCCGCGGCCGAAGAAGGCGCCCACGCTGACCTCGCCGCCCACGCCCACGCGCGGCTCGCCGTCGCCGACGGCGCCGAACGGCCCGAGGATCGGCTCATCCTGGTCGAGCCGGCCGTCGGCGTCCTCGTCGGCGAAGTAGGGCCACTGGTAGGCCAGCGTCGGCCCGACGCCGACGTGGACGAACGGGCGGAAGTTGTCCTCGACCGACTGGCGGAACAGGCGGCGTTCCAGCCCGACGCGGAGCGGGACGAGCGCGACGTAGTTCCGCTTGAACGGCGTCGTCCGCTCGCCGAAAAAGCCGATAAAGCTCTGCTCGCGCTCGTCGCGCCCGGCCCCGAGCGCGAGCTCGCTCACGAACGAGACGTCGTCGGTGAGGCGGACGCGGGCCGAGGCGCCGGCCCCGAAGCCGTACTCCGTGAGGACGAGGACGAGCGCGCCGCTCGTGCCGTAGCGCGCGGCCGTCGTGTCGGGGAGCGGCGGGGCCACGCGGTCCTGCGCGTGCCCCGACCCGGCCGCCAGGGCCGCCAGCAGGAGGAGAACGGGGAGGGTCGGCCGGCGCATGCTCTCAACGTACCCACCTCGGCCGGCGGGCGGTCCCGCACGAGGCGTACGTTTCGGGATGCCCGACGCGCCGCCCCTGCCGTCTCCGCCCGCCGAGCCGTCCCGCCTCCGCCCCGTGCTGCTGGCGGGCGGCGTGCTGGCCGTGTTCGCGCTGCTGTGGGCGCTCGGCGACGAGCTCGGGCCGTTCTGGATCGCCGTGGCCGGCGCGGCCCTCCTCTGGCCGATCCGCCGCGAGCGCGCGGCGCAGGCGGTCCTGTGGGCCGGCGGGCTCGTGTTCGGGGCGTACGTGCTCCACCTGCTGGCCGGCGCGCTGGCGCCGTTCGTCGCCGTGTTCGTCGCGGCCTACCTTCTCGACCCCGTCGTGACGTGGGCGCAGCGCCGGTGGAACGTCCCGCGGTGGGCGTCGACGCTGGCGCTGACGCTCGTCGTGGTCGGCGTCGTGGCCGGGGCGCTCGTGCTCCTCGTGCCGCTCTTGATCGGGCAGGTCGAGGACCTCGCGGGGCAGGCCGTCGCGCTCGCCCTCCGGGCGCCCGAGTGGGTCGCCGAGTCCGACGCGCTCGCGCAGGCCGAGGCGGCCGGGCTCGTCGACCGGAGCGGGCTCGTCCAGCAGATCACGACGTTCATCCCGGGCCAGATCCAGGCGGGGCTGGCGCGCGTGCCGGCGTTCGTGGGCGGCCTGTTCCGCCAGGTCGGCGCGCTCCTCGGGGCCGTCACGACGGCCGCGCTCGTGCCCGTCCTGCTGTTCTTTACCCTCAAAGACTTCCCCGAGCTGAGCCGTGGCGTCGTGCGGCTGCTCCCGCGCGTCGAGGGGCGGCGGGCGTACCTCGAACGGGCGACGACCGTGTTCGGCAGCTACGTCCGTGGGCAGCTCACGATCTCGGCGGCGAGCGCGGTCTTGGTGGCCGTGCCCCTCGCGCTGTTCGGCGTGCCGTACTCGCTGCTGCTCGGGCTCGCAGCCGGGCTCCTCAACCTCATCCCGAGCCTGGGGTCGGTCCTCACGTACGTCCTCGGCGTCGGGCTGATGCTCGCCTTCGGGACGGTCACCGACGTGCTGATCGTGCTCGCCGTCCTCGCGGTGCAGGCGGTCATCGAGCAGGCCGTGCTCACGCCGAACATCATGAGCCAGCAGGTCGGGCTCCACCCGGTCGTGATCCTCGTAGCCCTGTTCGCGTGCGGCGCCCTGTTCGGCCTGCTCGGGCTGATCCTCGCGGTCCCGGCGGCGGCGCTCGTGGCCGGCGCGGTCCGCGCCCGGCGGGAGGCCCTCGTCATTGACCTCGGCGACGACGAGGGCGAGCCCGTCACCTAGCCGCCCGCGACGGCGGCCGGAGCCGTCTCGACGACCTCGACGGTCGCAGCCGGCGCGGTCTCGTTCTCGACAGGGGGGTAGACCGAGCCGCACATCCCGAGCGCCCAGAAGATCAGGAGGAAGACGATGATGGTCGAGAAGCAGCCGCCGCCGAGCTTCTTGGCGCCGTAGCCGGCGATGAGGGTTCGGAACAGGTTGTTCATGGGGAGGGGCTAGGGAGAGAAGGGACGGCTCCAACCGCGCGGCCCCCCAAAGGGTCCACCCGGCCCCTCCCGCCTCGGCGGCTGGATCGGGCCGGCCGGGACGCCCAATGGAACCGGACCGCTCGGCGGGGTCGACCCGGCAGGCCACCCCTACGGGAGGACGCCTCTCTGGCCCGGTCCGCCCGCGCGTTCACCGAGGCGGGCGGGGGCGGCGTACGTTCCGCCATGCGCGTCTTCGTGACCACGGCCGGCTCGCGGGGCGACGTCCAGCCCTACGTCGCCCTCGCCACGGGGCTCCGGGACGCCGGCCACGACGTCACGCTCTCGACGGCCGGACGCTTTGCCGACCTCGCCGCGGCCCACGGCGTCCCCTTCGCGCCGACGTCCGACGCGCTCCTCGACCTGATGGACGAGCCGGCCGTGCGACACGGGCTGGAGACGCTGTCGACCCTCGGGCAGGCCGTCCGTCAGATGCCGCGGTTGGTAAAGCTGGCCGGCGCCGTGCACGCCACGCTCGTCGACGACTCGTGGGAGGCCGTCCGCGACGCGGCACCTGACGTAATCGTCTACAATCAGAAGGCATACTGGGGGCCGTCGTTTGCCGCGCACCTCGGCGCGCGGGCCGTGTTCGCCGTCCTCCAGCCGATGTACGTGGCGACGGGGACCGAACCCCTGGCGGGCTTCCCCTCGCTCCCGTTCGGCGCGGCCTACAACCGGCTGACGTACCGGACGGTCGGGCTCGGCCTCCACGCCTCCGTCCGCCGCTACCTTGCCGACTGGCGAACGCGGACGGGCGCCGAGCGCCCCCCCCGCGTCCCCGTCCCCACCGTCCACGGCATCAGCCCGCACGTCGTACCCGAACCCTCCGACTGGCCGGAGTGGGCGACGATGTCGGGCTTCTGGTTTTTGGAGCGGCCCGCGTGGACGCCACCGCCGGACCTCCAGGCGTTCCTCGACGCAGGCGCACCGCCCGTCTACGTCGGCTTCGGGAGCATGGCCGGGCGCGACCCGGAGCGGACGACGCGGCTCGTGGTCGAGGCGCTCCGAGCGACGGGCACGCGCGGCCTGTTGGCGACCGGCTGGGGCGGCCTCTCCCCCACCGACCTCGGCGACGGCCTGTTCGCGATCGAGTCGGCGCCGCACGACGCGCTGTTCCCGCGCTGCGCCGCCGTCGTCCACCACGGCGGAGCGGGGACCACCGCTGCCGGCCTCCGCGCCGGGCGGCCGACGGTCGTCTGCCCGTTCTTCGGCGACCAGCCGTTCTGGGGCCGACGCGTCCACGCCCTCGGCGCCGGCCCGGCGCCGATCAAGCAGACCGACCTCACGGCGGCCAAGCTCGCGGCGATGATTCGAGAGGCGACCGCCTCCGCCTCGGTGCGCCAGCGGGCAGAGTCGCTGGGCGAACAGATCCGGGCGGAGGACGGCGTGGCGAACGCCGTCGCCTTTATCGAGCGGTTCGCGAGCCCGTAGGGACGCCGAGGCAGGCGGGGCCGAGTTCGCCGACGGTTGCCGGTCAGCCCTCGTGGACGGCGCTACCCTGGCAGACTATCGACACGAGCAAGCGATGCCCCTGACCTTCGAGCTCCAGGCCGAGTGCCCCGAGACCGGCGCCCGCGCCGGCCGCCTCCACACCGACCACGGGACCGTCGAGACGCCCATGTTCATGCCGGTCGGGACCGTCGGCAGCGTCAAGGCCGTCGCGCCGCGGACGCTCCGCGGCGACCTCGGCGTCCAGATCCTCCTCGGCAACACGTACCACCTCGCGCTCCGGCCCGGCCGCGAGACGCTCCGCGCCGCCGGTGGGCTCCACCGGTTCATGCGCTGGGACGGCCCGATCCTCACCGACTCGGGCGGCTTCCAGGTGTTCTCGCTCGGCGACCTCGTCAAGGTGACCGAGGAGGGCGTCCGCTTCCGGAACCACCTCGACGGGCGGTACCTCACGTTCACGCCCGAGAACGTCGTCGACACCCAGCGCGACATCGGGTCGGACGTGATGATGGTACTCGACGAGCTCACGCCGTCGACCGTCGACGAGGCCGAGGCGCGCCGCGCCAACGGGCGGACGGTCCGCTGGGCCGAGCGCGCCTTCACGCACTACCGCGCGACGGAGGGGCACTACGGCCACCACCAGGCCCTCTTCCCCATCGTCCAGGGCGCGACGTTCCCGGCCGTCCGCCGCGAGAGCGCCGAGGCGCTGACTCAGCTCGACGCCGAGGGCTACGCGATCGGCGGGCTCGCCGTCGGTGAGGAAGCCGAGGTCATGTACGACACGGTCGCGCTCACGAACGAGATCCTCCCCCCCGACCGCCCCCGCTACCTCATGGGCGTCGGGACGCCGCAGAACTTGATCGAGAACGTGGCGAGGGGCGTCGACCTGTTCGACTGCGTGATGCCGACGCGGAACGCCCGTACGGGGACGCTCTTCACCACCGACGGCGTGCTCAACATCAAGAACGCCCGGTTCAAGGAGGACTTCTCGGCGCTCGACGAGGCGCTCGACGTGTACCACAGCCGGACGTTCTCGAAGGCCTACCTCCGCCACCTCACGAAGGCCAACGAGCCGCTCTACATGGAGATCGCGAGCGTCCAGAACCTCGCGCTCTACCTCTGGACGATGCGGTCGATTCGGGCGGCGATCCTGGAGGGCCGCTTCCCGGCCTTCCGCCGCGAGTGGTCGGACCGGCTGGTCCAGAAGGCATGAGGGATGGGGGATGAGGCATGGGGCCTCGCCCCCGAGCCCGCCCACCTCGGCGCCGAGGCGGAGGAGGCGGGCTACCAGAACGCGTCGTCGTCGCGCCGGCGGACCGCGTCCGCGCGGTGCTCGGCGATCTCGCGGATCAAGCCCTCCGGCAGCGGCTGGTCGTAGCGGACCTTGAGGTAGTTCTTGGTCGCGGCGTACGGCCCGAGCGCGTCGCGGAACGGGTCCAGGCCTTCAGGCGAGGGCGCGAATGCGAGGTGCGCCTTGAAGGCCGAGAACGAGAAGAGGAACCGCGGCTCGACGTAGAACGGCGCGTTCCACTTGATGACCTCGTCGGCCTCGGGCGCCACCTCGCGGAGGATCGCGCGGACCCGGCGGAGGTGCGCCCGCCCCGCCTCCGGCGCGGCCTCGATGTAGGCGTCTACGGTCGTCGGTCGGTCGGCCATTGGCTCGGGGTGGGGTCCGTGCCAGGATAGCGCGACTCCGCCGGCCTCGGTGGCGTGCCCGAGGCGGGCACAGCCGGCCTACTCGAACCGCTCGAAGCGGAGGTCGCGCGCCCGGCCGGCGTCGACGACGAACGCCGTCACGGCCCCCGACGCGTCGCGCTCGAATTCGACCGCGAAGCCCCCGGCCATGAACGTGTCGCCCGTCGTGTGGCGGAGCGCCTGGCCCTCCGGGAACCGGAGGCTGGAGGCCCGGAGCTCGCCGTCGACGACCTCGACCGTGCGGAACGCCTCGAGCGTCGGGCTGACGTACTGGCCTGCGAAGTCGTCG
>JAAXJP010000538.1 GCA_012269805.1 Rubrivirga sp. | reverse complement strand
CTGAACCAGTGCGTCGAGGGAGAGGGCCGCCGCTTCGCCGCCCCGTTTCTCTGCCGTCCGTGCGCGCGCCCAGTCGATGAGGACCCGGCGCATGACGCCGGCGGCCGCCCCGTAGAAGTGAGCGCGGTCGCGCCATTCCACCCGGGTCACGTCGACGAGCCGGAGGTAGGCTTCGTGGACCAGGCCCGTCGTCGAGAGGGTATGGTGGTCGCGCTCGCCGCGAAGGCGGGCGCGGGCGATCTGCCGGAGCTCGTCGTAGATGGCCGCGAGCAGCGGGCCGCCGGCCGCCGGCCGGCCGGCGGCGTGGTCGCGGAGGAGACGGGTGACGTCGGGCGCGTCGGCCACGGGGAGCGAGGCGAGGGCCGCTGAAGGTAGCTGCCCTCGCGCCGTTCCAGACCGTTAGTCTCGGATCCGGTAGGCGTCGCGGTAGGTCGCAGTCGGGGAGTTGAGGATGATGATATCCGTCCCGAACGTTGCCGTCGACGACCGGTCCGAGTTGGGGTACAGCGTCCAGTCGCTGTCCTCATCGCCGCGGAGGAGGACGACGCCGGGCGCGTCGTCTCGTGGGACCCACGTCCCCCGGATCACGCCGTCGTCGGTGGTCCAGGCGTAGGTCCCGTCCGGGAACACCTCGAGGGGCGGTAGCCGCATGCCGCTCGAGACGGTCGTCGTGCGGATGGGGCCGTCGGTCCGGGTCGTGATGGCCCCGGGAATCCGGACCTCCCACCGGCCGACGTAGTGGTCGGTCCAGGCCGGCTCGCGGTCGGGCGCCTCGACGTCACCGTGCCAGTACCAGGCGCGGTAGACGTCGTCCCCTTCGATGAGGTACATCCCCTCGGAGTGGGTCCCGTCCTCGCCGACCTCCTCGACCACCCCGTGGCCCCACAAGGGGCCGGCCGTGTTGACGAGCACGACGTCTCCACGCCCGAACCGCGGGAAGCCCCCGCCGTCCGGCGGCGGGGCGCGCTCCGTCCCGGGTGGAGCGGCGAGTGGGTCGGTGGGGGGAGCGGCGCCTGGCCGGCCGGGGAGGTCGGCGAGGTCGGGCCAGCGGGTCAGCGGCGGAGCCGGCTGCCCTGCCTGGACGTCGGCGAGGGCTCGGGCACAGGCTGCCGCCGCGAGGCCGTCGGGGGCGCACCACTCGAACCAGCCGGCGGCGGTGGAGGCGTCGCCGGCGCGCCAGTAGAGGAGCCCCTTGAGGAACGTGGCGGCGGTCCCCCAGATTCGGTCGGCCGTGTTGGCGCGGCCGAGGTCGGACTGGGCGGTCCAGAACGCGTCGGCGGACATGGAGGGCGGTGCGCCGGACGCACCGTAGCGGGCGAGCCCTTGCCACAGCGCCAACGGGACGTAGCCGGCCAGGTCCGCCTCGGCGGCCTCGAAGGCGGCTAGGGCCTCCGCGTAGCGGCCGTCGGCGAAGGGGGAGGCCCCGGCTTCCAGGGCCGGCTGGGCGTGAGCGCTCGCCGCGATCGTGAGGACGAGGACGAATCGCATGGGCCTACCGGATGGCGCCGCGCGGCGCTCGGGCGTAGGTCGCCCCGCCCGTGCGGACAAAGTGGTTGCTTCCGTCGGCGATCACGGCCACGCCGCTGGGGTGCCGGCGGACGTGTTCCGAGCCGACGAGCGTGTCGGCCCGGCGAGCGAGCCGGGCGAGCGCGGCGTTCTGCACGACCTCGCCGAGGACGAACTGCTGGCGTTCGACGGCGGCCCCGCCGGTCGCACACGCCTCGAGGGTCGCGCGGGACCCTCGGGCCGGCGGCGCGTCGAGGGTCAGGCACAGCCCGGCGGCCGCGGCGCTCTCGACGCGGCCGTCGGTGACCCGCCATCTCTGGGTGGGGTCGCCGCTCCGACAGGGCACCGCCTGCACGGGGGCGCCCGCCGCGCCGCCGGCGAGGCACAATCCCCCGACCCGGACGACGGTGTGAGGGCCGAGCCGGTCGACCTCGAACTGGTTCGACGCCGGGGTGCAGTCGGCGGCGACGACGGGGCCGTCGGCGGCAGAGAGGCACGCCTGGGGCGAGGCGGTGAGGAAGGCCCCGGGCTGGGCCGAGGCGGCCCCCGCTGTGACGAGAGCGAGGAAGAGGAGGTGTCGCATGGATCTGGAGGGGGAGGAGTCCGTAGAGGTCGCCGGCCGAAGTCAGTTGAGGCCGCCGGTCGAGATCAGGTTGCCGCCCCCCGCAGCGATGAGGTTGCCCCCGCCGGCTGCGATGAGGTTGCCCCCACCGGGCGCGATGATGCCCGCGCCACGGAGACCCGTCGACACGTGACGCGTGCCCGGGAGGCGCGGGGTGACCGTCGCCCGCGTGGCGAGCCCGGGGTCGTAGCGCACCGTCCCGCCGAGGTAGAACCGCTGGTTGTCCCGCCGCGCCGCTTCGTTCCCGTTGAAGTCGCAGGCGTAGTTCAGCACCCGGCGGTCCCGGCCGATGCCGCCCTCGATGTCGAGGCAGAGGGCCCGGTTCGCCTGGTTCTGGACCTGGCCGCTGGAGTGGATCCACCAGCGTTGGTTGGCGTCGGCCTCGTTGCAGACCACGCTCCGCACGGGCCGGCCGGCCCCCTCGAACGCGCTCAGGCACCCCCCGCTCGTGGTCTTGATGTAGAACGCGTTCCGGGGCGAGACGTAGACAGTGGCGAACTGGTTGACGGACGGCGTGCAGGCGCGGGTGTGCACGTAGCTGCCGTACTCGGAAAGGCAGAGGGAGGGGGTGGCCGTGACGATCGCGCCGGGGGTCTGGGCGGAGACGCCCATCGTGAGCAGAAGCGCGGCGGAGACGAGGAAGAGTCGCATGGGAGGGTGGG